>NZ_JBHJRC010000083.1:0-29270 GCF_042261735.1 Kitasatospora sp. NPDC056327
GCCCGGGCCCGGCCCCGGGCCGCCGCCGCCCCTCAGCCGAGCAGTTCGGCGAGGGCGCGGTCGGCGTCCAGGTGCAGGTGCTCCTCGCCCTCGGGGACGACCAGCCGGCTGCGCCACAGGAAGCGCCGCAGGTCCGCGGTGTCGAACTGGACCAGGGCGGTGCCCTCGGGCGCGCGCAGCTCGACCAGGGTGCGCCGGCCGAGGGCGGGCCGGACGTGGACGTCACCGATGCCGGAGGGCACCTCCAGGCCGGTGGAGAGCAGCCGGCGGGCGAAGACCCAGACGATGTCCCCGCCCTCCGGCCCGCGACAGTCGGCCGGATCGTCCAGCGAGAACTCGGCGGGGAAGGCCATCCGGACGGCCAGCGGGTCGTCCGGCCGGTAGCTCAGGGTGACCCGCAGCCGGGCGGAGCGGTGGGAGGAGAGGATCAGGCGGGCCTGGACGGTCTCTTCGGCGGTGACGTGCACGACGGTTCCCTTCGGTGCCTGAGGCCGGGTGACGGCTGTGGAGGGGTGGGGCGGCCTCACCCGGAAGAGAGGCGGTCGGGGGGGTTCCGCTTACCGGGTTTCCGCGACTTTCCACTGTGATCCACGTCACACCGATTTCCGGCCGGACCGCCCGTGCGCAGGCCGGACGCGGGCTCCGCCCGGCCCAGCCGTGGCCGCCCGAACGGCCCCGGGCCCGGTAGGCTGGGCGGGTTGCCCGAACGCCGTCCGACCGCGGGGCGAGGCCGCAAAACGGCCTCTGACCTGCGATGATCCCCCCTCGGAGACCGTGAGTACTGCCGCCGCCTCCTCGATGCCGCTCTTCTCCGACGCGAACGGGCCCGACGCGCCCGTCCGGGCCGCGGGCCATGCCGCGCCGCCCTCCTCGCACCATCTGTCGCCGGCCTTCCCCGGCCGTGCCCCCTGGGGCACCGCGGGCAGGCTCCGGGCCTGGCAGCAGGGTGCCCTGGACAAGTACATCGAGACCCAGCCGCGCGACTTCCTCGCCGTCGCGACCCCGGGCGCCGGCAAGACGACCTTCGCGCTGACCCTGGCGTCCTACCTGCTCCACAACCACCTGGTGCAGCAGATCACCGTCGTCGCGCCGACCGAGCACCTGAAGAAGCAGTGGGCCGAGGCCGCCGCCCGGATAGGCATCCGGCTGGACCCGGCGTACTCCTCCGGGCCGCTCTCCCGGGACTACCACGGCATCGTGGTCACCTACGCGGGCGTCGGCGTGAACCCGATGCTGCACCGCAACCGCACCGAGGCCCGCAAGACGCTGGTCATCATGGACGAGATCCACCACGCCGGTGACTCGAAGTCCTGGGGCGAGGCCTGCTTCGAGGCCTTCGAGCCGGCCTCCCGGCGGCTGGCGCTGACCGGGACGCCGTTCCGTTCGGACACCAACCCGATCCCGTTCGTCCAGTACGAGGCGGGGGGCGACGGCATCCGCAAGTCGGTCGCCGACTACACCTACGGCTACGGGCACGCGCTCGCCGACCACGTCGTCCGCCCGGTGATCTTCCTCTCCTACAGCGGCAACATGCGCTGGCGCACCAAGTCCGGCGACGAGCTGGAGGCCCGGCTCGGCGAGCCGATGACGAAGGACCTCATCGCCCAGGCCTGGCGCACCGCCCTCTCGCCGCAGGGCGAGTGGATCCCGGCGGTGCTGCAGGCCGCCGACCGGCGGCTCAGCGAGGTCCGCAAGGCGATCCCGGACGCCGGCGGTCTGGTGATCGCCACCGACCAGACGGTGGCCCGCGCCTACGCCAAGATGCTGCGCGGGATCTGCGGCGAGAAGGTCGCCCTGGTCCTCTCCGACGAGACCGAGGCCTCCAAGCGGATCTCCGACTACGCCGCCGGGACCTCGCGCTGGATGGTCGCGGTCCGGATGGTGTCCGAGGGCGTCGACGTGCCCCGGCTGGCCGTCGGCGTGTACGCCACCTCGATCTCCACCCCGCTGTTCTTCGCCCAGGCCGTCGGGCGCTTCGTGCGCGCCCGCAAGCGCGGCGAGACCGCCTCCGTCTTCCTGCCGACCATCCCGATGCTGCTGGGCTTCGCCAACGAGATGGAGGTCCAGCGCGACCACGTGCTGGACCGGCCGAAGAAGGAGGGCGACGGTCTCTTCGACGAGGAGGACCGGCTGCTCGCCGAGGCCGAGCGGGCCAACGACGGCCCGGACGGCGCGGGCGGCGAGGAGTTCTCCTACGAGGCGCTGGGCTCCGACGCGGTCTTCGACCGGGTGCTGTACAACGCCATGGAGTTCGGCATGCAGGCGCACCCGGGCAGCGAGGAGGAGGAGGACTACCTCGGCATCCCGGGCCTGCTGGAGCCGGACCAGGTGCAGATGCTCCTGCAGAAGCGTCAGCACCGGCAGATCCAGCGGAGCAAGGGCAAGCCGGCCGAGGAGGCCGATCTGCTGGAGCTTCCGGCCGAGCAGCGGCCCGTCGTGACGCACCAGGAACTGCGCGAGCTGCGCAAGGAGTTGAACGCACTGGTGGCCGCCTGGCACCACCGCACCAGCCAGCCGCACGGGACCATCCACAACGAGCTGCGCCGGCAGTGCGGCGGTCCGCTCACCGCGCAGGCCACCGCCAACCAGCTGACGGCGCGGATCGCCCGGATCAGGGAGTGGGCGAAGTAACGGTTCGTCGGCGGGTCGGCGGGCGGGCCATAAAGGTCATGTGACGTTCAGGTATACGCGAAGGATTTGTGGAGACAGTCGGTGTGCTGATCGGCTAATGTTCCGCGTGCCGTGCCCCCTCCGGGCCGTCGACGCCGCACACCCCCGTCCGGGCCCGGTCGTCGCAGCCCCGGCGAATCGGGCCGGCGCCTCACCGACCCGGGAGACGCGGCCACCGCCGCGCGTCCGGGCCTGTCTGTCTTTCAAGGAGCACACTCAACGTGTCGTACCAGCAGCCCTACGCCCAGCAGCCCGAGCTCTCCGACAAGTCGAAGGTCGTCGCGGGCGTCCTGCAGATCCTGCTCGGCGGCCTGGGCGTCGGGCGCTTCTACACCGGCCACATCGGCATGGGCATCGCTCAGCTGCTGACCTGCGGCGGCTTCGGCATCTGGGCGCTGATCGACGGCATCCTGTTCCTCACCAGCAACGACCGCACCGACGCCCAGGGCCGTCTGCTGCGCAGCTGAGCCTTGCGACCGATCGCGACGGCACGCCGCCCCGGGCCCGACGGCCGGGGCGGCTTCGCCGTGCCCGCGCGGCTGCGGACCGCGTGGGCGCCGGTCGGCGTGCTGCTCGGCGGCGCGGCCGGCGCCGCGTACCTGTGGTCGCGTGACCCGCACCTGCCCGGGCAGGCGCTGCCGTTCTGCCCCTGGCGCAGGGTCACCGGCCTGGACTGCCCCGGCTGCGGCGGCACCCGGATGACCTACGACCTGCTGCACGGGGACCTCACCGCGGCCTGGCACGACAACGCGGCACTGCTGCTCGTGCTGCCCCTGGTCGCCGGCGCCTACCTGGTCTGGCTGCGGCACGGTCTGGCGGGCCGGCGCTGGCAGCCGCCGCTCGGCCGCCGCGGCACGGCCGTGCTGCTCGGCGCGGCGGTGCTCTGGACCGTGCTGCGCAACCTGTTCTGAGGCGGCCGGGGCCGGTCGTCCCGCTCCGACCGGTTCGGACACGCTCCGCGGCCGGACCGTCCGAAACTCGGACTGTGGTCGAACTTGTGATCAGGCGACCGGGGCGTTTCATGATGGTATGTCCCGGTTTTCCGGGGCAGGTGCAATTGATCTTGACCGAATTTTGGACAAACACTTCCGCCGCCGCATTTCCTTCATTACCTTTCCCACACGCTCTCCCGCCGGGCAACCCCCCGCGGGACGGGCGCCGCAGGGCCCCAGGACGTCAAGGACGACTCTCCGCGGCCCGAGCGCGGCCACCCACCTGCGCGCGACACCCGAGTCCCGGACCGGCCGGCCCGCCGTTCCGCGACCCGCCGCGGAAAGGAATGCGCGTCGTGACTGCAGAGACCTCCCAGACCCTGGACCGCGGTGTCCGGGTCCTCAAACTCCTCGCCGACTCGGAACGCGGGCTCACCGTGACCGAGTTGGCGGCCCGGCTGGCGGTCAACCGGACCGTCGTCTACCGGCTGCTGGCCACCCTGGAACAGCACGGGCTGGTCCGCCGGGACATCGGCGGCCGGGCCCGGGTCGGCCTCGGCGTGCTCCGGCTCGCCCACCGGGTCCACCCGCTGCTGCGCGAGGCGGCGCTCCCCGCGCTGCGCAGCCTCGCCGAGGACCTCGGCGCCACCGCCCACCTCACCCTGGTGGACGGCAACGAGGCGCTCGCGGTGGCGGTGGTCGAACCCAGCTGGACCGACTTCCACGTCGCCTACCGGACCGGGCTGCGCCACCCGCTGGGGGAGAGCGCGGCCGGGCGGGCGATCCTGGAGGCCCGGGGCTTCCCCAGCCAGCGCCGGCCGGAACAGGGCTTCGTCATCACCCGGGCGGAGGAACAGTCCGGGGCGTGCGGCGCGGCCGCGGCGCTGCTCGGGCTGAGCGGCATCGAGGGCAGCGTCGGCGTGGTGATGCTGAACGGGCTCGTCCCGGAGCGGGTCGGCCCGCGGGTCGTCGAGGCGGCCACCGAGGTCGCCGACGCGCTGCGCTGACCCGGCCCGCGGGCCCGGCCCGCCGCGCCGGCCCGGCGACCCGGCCCGGCGTGGGTGCCGGGACGGGCGGGCGGGCCGTTCGGGTGGCCGTGTGCGTGCCCGGCGGAGGGCTCCGGTGTGTTTGGATGCCTCTGTGTCCGACACCAAGCTGCCCACGGCCCTGACCTCCTCCCGGACCCGGGCCCTCGCGCTCTGCGGGGGCCTGGTCACCGCGCTGTTCGGCGTGGCCGCCTTCGTCCCGCTGCCGTACACGCTGACCTGGCCCGGCGTGACCGCGGACACCCTCGGCAGCTACCAGGGCCGTCCGGTGCTCACCATCACCGGCGCCCCGGTCCGCAGCACCCAGGGGCAGCTGCGGATGGTCACCATCTCGGCCACCAACCCGGGGGAGCGGACCACCCTCTGGCGCTCGCTGCAGGCCTGGTTCGACGAGGGCGAGGCCGTCCGGCCCACCGACACCGTCTACCCGCAGGGCGACCCGGCCGAGGCCGAGGAGGTCACCGCCCAGCAGATGACGGAGTCCCAGGACGCCGCGACCACGGCCGCGCTCTCCTACCTGCACCTGTCGCCCGCACAGGTCAAGGTGAAGGTCGACCTCGGGGACATCGGCGGCCCGAGCGCCGGGCAGATGCTCGCGCTCGGCATCGTCGACAAGCTCGCCGGGGACGGCAAGGGCGGCGACCTCACCGGCGGCCTGAACATCGCCGGCACCGGGACCATCGACGACCAGGGCGTGGTCGGCCCGGTCGGCGGCGTGCCGCTCAAGACCCGGGCGGCGGCCCGGGACGGCGCGACCGTCTTCC
This sequence comes from Kitasatospora sp. NPDC056327, assembly GCF_042261735.1. NCBI lineage: Bacteria > Bacillati > Actinomycetota > Actinomycetes > Kitasatosporales > Streptomycetaceae > Kitasatospora > Kitasatospora sp. NPDC056327. The sequence continues at coordinate 5,413 of NZ_JBHJRC010000083.1, forward strand.
TGCTGCCCAAGGACGAGTGCGCGGACGCCGGGGTGAACACGCCCGCCGGGCTGCGGCTGGTCCCGGTCGGCACCCTGGCGGAGGCGGTCTCCGCGCTGGACGCGCTGCGCGCCGGCGGGGCCGTCCCGGCGTGCTGAGCGGCGCCCGCCGAACACCGCCCGGCTGAACACCGCCCGCCGGGTCCGGGTCGCCGGGTCCGGCCCTCAGGCCCCCGGGGTCCGGGCGGGCCGGGCGCCGGTCACTCGGCCGCGGCCTGGTCGACCAGTGGCAGGATCCGGTACGGCACCGGGTTCTCCAGCGCGATCGCCGTCGAGGACCGGACGATCCCGTCGAACCCCACCACCCGGTCGATGACCCGCTGCAGATCGGCGTTCGACCGGGCCACGATCCGCACCATCATGTCCCCGTGCCCGGTGATGGTGTGCAGTTCCAGGACCTCCGGCACCGCCGCCAGGTGCCGCCTGACGTCCGTGCCCTGGCCCTGGGAGATCTCCAGGGTCGCGAAGGCCGTCACCGGGTAGCCCAGCGCCGCCGGGTCCACCTCCGGACCGAAGCCGCCGATCACCCCGCGCGCCTGCAGCCGGTCCAGCCGGGCCTGCACGGTGCCGCGCGCCACCTGGAGCCGGCGCGAGCACTCCAGCACGCCGATCCGCGGCTCCTCGGCGAGCAGCCGGATCAGCCGGCCGTCCAGCGCGTCGATCGCGTCGTTGGTGCTCCCGGCGGGGGCGCCGACCGCTCCGGTCCCGGCGGTGCCGCCCGGTCCGCCGCCGGCCGCACCGCCCGGCGCGGCCCCGGTTCCGCCCTCCGGCGCACCGGAATGTCCTTGTCCAGCAGGCGAGTTGGACGATCCGGGGGTGCCGGTGGTGTGGGCGGGGGGCATCGGGGGTTCCGTCCTCCGGTGGGCATTCTGTACAGCGGTGCGGCCGATTCTCCCGCCCCGGAGCACAGCTTGACCAGGAGGAAACGGAACAGTTGCGCGGAAGTCGGCCCGGCGCCACCCTCCAGCCACACCCCTGTGCGCCCTCCCCACCCCCCGGGCGCCGGGGAACCCGTGATCCCGCACCCCACCGGGAGGGCCGTCATGACCGACACCGCCGCCGAACGCGTGTTGCTCGCCGCCGGGCCCGGCCGCGCGGGGCCGGGCACCGGGGGCCCTCCGCGCCTCGGGGCCCCGACCGGCCTCACCGGCCCGGACGCCGGTCCGGAGGAGCCCGGACTCGTCCCGATGGGCCGGGCCGACGCGGTGGTGTTCGCGGTCGCCGACGCGGAACGGGCGGCCCACCGGTACGCCGTCGCGCTCGGGCTGCGCTGCACCGCGTACGCCGGTCCCGAGACCGGTGAGCCGGAGACCGTCTCCTACGTGCTGCGGGCCGCCGGCACCAGGTTCGTGCTGACCTCGGTCGTCCAGGTGATCGGCCCGCGCGGCCGGGAGCTGGCCGGGCACCTCGCCCGGCACGGCGACGGGGTGATCGACTTCGCGGTCGCCGTGCCGGACGTCTGTTACGCGTACGACTACGCCGTCGACCGGGGCGCGGCCTCGCTCGCCGAGCCCTACGAGGTGCGGGACGCCTACGGCACCGTGGTGCTCGCCGCGATCGGCGTGCCCGGCGGGACCAGGCACACCCTGGTCGACCGCTCCCGGTACGGCGGGGCCTACCTGCCCGGGTACGTGCCCTTCGAGCGGTGGTGAGGCGGCGGGAGGGACGACGGAGGAGGTGACGGGGCCGGGCGGGCTCAGCGGGTGACGATGTCGACCGTCGGCGGGTGCCCGTTCCAGTAGACGAAGACCGAGTTGGCCTGGGTGTCCTTGGTGAAGTCCACCCGGATCCACTGCGGTCCGTTCCAGACCTGCATCTGCCAGCCCGAGTCCGGCGTGGCCGTGACCAGCGAGGCGTGGTCCGCCTGGAGGTCCAGCGCGACCTTGCCCCCGGCGACGGGGTAGCTGTGCACGGACGACGTCGCGGTCGCGGCCGGCGCGGGCCGGTGCGAGGTCGGCGCGGGGGCCGACGCGGTGACCGGGGCCACCGGCTTGTGCGGGGCGGCCGGCGGCTGGGTGGTGCGCGAGGGAGCCGGCGGCTTCGGCTGCTCGGCCGATTCCGGCTGCGCGGCCGAGGGCGCCGGAGAGGATCTCGCGCCCCCGGCCGACGCCGGTGAGGGCAGTTCCAGTGCGCTGGGCCGTTCGAACGCGGCTCCGGTCAGCACCGCGTGCACGCCGAACCAGGAGAGCGCCACCGCCGCCCCGGTGGCCGCCGCCCAGGCGCCGAGTTGTACCAGTCCGTTCCGCATCGTGCGGACATCCTGCCGTATCAAGGGGGCGGGCAGGTGAGCGGCCCGGTACTTCCACAGGGAACTTGCACAAAGCCGTCTCCTTCCGGCCGGACCGGCGCGAACCACCCCGAGGTACAGACCATTGGTTGCCGATGGCGTACCGTGCAGCCCCATGGCAACAGTGCTCGTGGTCGAGGACGACCCCTTCGTGCGATCCGCCCTCATCCGCCACCTGACCGACACCGGCCACGCGGTTCGCAGCGTGGGCACGGCACTTGAGGCGCTGCGCGAGGTCGCCCAGGTCGGCTGCGACCTGGTGATCCTCGACCTCGGCCTGCCGGATCTGGACGGCAGCGAGGCACTCAAGATGATCCGTGGTCTGACGAACGTTCCGGTGATCATCTCCACCGCCCGGGACGACGAGGCCGAGATCGTCCGGCTGCTCAACGACGGTGCCGACGACTACCTCGTCAAGCCGTTCTCGGGGGAGCACCTCAGTGCCCGGATGGCGGCGGTGCTGCGCCGGCTCGGCGGCGGCTCGGCCCCGGTCAGCCAGGTGCTCCGGGTGGGCGGGCTGGCCATCGACCTCCAGCGCCGGGAGGCCTCGCTGGACGGGCGGGGCCTCGACCTGACCCGCCGTGAGTTCGACCTGTTGGCCTTCCTGGCGGCCCGGCCGGGCGTGGTGGTGCCGCGCAAGGAGATCCTGGCCGAGGTGTGGCGCCAGACCTACGGCGGCGACCAGACCATCGACGTGCACCTGTCCTGGCTGCGCCGCAAGCTCGGCGAGACCGCGTCCAGCCCGCGTTACCTGCACACCGTGCGCGGCGTCGGCGTCCGGCTGGAGGCGTCCGGCCATCCCGCCGGACCCGGCGCCGTCCCCGTGGAGCGCCGGACATGAGGCGGTTGCGGCACTCGCTGCGCTGGGCCCTGATCAAGGCCGCCGTGGCCGGGACCACCATGGTCGCGCTGGCCTTCCTCATCCCGCTCGGCCTGATGGTCCAGCAGACCGCCCGGGACCGGGCGTTCACGGCCGCCGAACGGCAGGCCGCGGCGCTCGGTCCGGCGCTGGCGATCACCACCGACCAGGACGCCATCGCGCGGGCGGTGGCGTCGACGGACGCGGGGGCGCAGGAGCGGATGGCGGTCCACCTGCCCGCACCGGCCGGGACCACCGCGTCCGGGACCGGCTCCGGTCAGGCCGGCGGCGCGGGCGGGGTGGCCGCGGCGCCCGGCGGACCGGGTGCCGCGACGGCGACGGGGGCGGGCACCGCGACGGCCGCCGGGCCGGCGACGGGTGCCTCGACGGGGGCCGTGGGCAGCACGGCCGCCGGCGCCCCGGCCGCGACGGCGGCGGCCCTCGGGTCGCCGGGCATGGCCGCCGTGTCGGGCTCCGGCCCGACGGCCGGCGCGACCATCGGCGAGGTCCGGGCGCTGGACGCCGACGTGACCACCGCCCTGGTCCAGGGCCGTTCCTTCACCGTCCAGGTCCCCGGCGGCTACGCGCTGCTCCAGCCGGTCGCCGTGGACACCGCGCGGACCGCCGTGGTCGAGGTGTTCGTGGCCGACGGCGACCTCACCCGGGGCGTCGCGACCGCCTGGCAGGTGCTCTCCGGCGTCGCGCTCGGGCTGGTCGCCATCTCGGTGCTGGTCGCCGACCGGATGGGTGCCAGGATCGTCGGCTCGGCCCGCCGGCTCGCCGGCGCCGCCCGCTCGCTCGGGGCCGGCAACCTCGCCGTCCGGGTGCCGGTGGACGGCAAGCAGGCGGCCGGCAGCCCGGTGGAGCTGCACGAGGCCGCCCACGCGTTCAATGCGATGGCCGACCGGGTCGTTCAACTCCTGGCCGCGGAGCGCGAGTTGGCGGCTGACCTGTCGCACCGCCTGCGCACCCCGCTGACCGTGCTGCGGCTCAACGCCGCCTCGCTGGGCGAGGGCGACGCGGCCGACGCCACCCGGCACGCCGTGTCGCAACTGGAGCGCGAGGTCGACCAGATCATCCGCTCGGCGCGCCGGGCGCCCGAGGACGCGCCCGCCGTCACGGTCGGCTGCGACGCCGCGGAGGTGATCCGCGAGCGGGTCGGCTTCTGGTCCGCGCTCGCCGAGGACGAGGGCCGCGGCTGGCAGCTGGCCGGCGCCGACCGCGAGACGCCCGTCCCGGTCCAGCGCGGCGACCTCGCCGCGGCGGTGGACGCGCTGCTCGGCAACGTCTTCCGGCACACCACGATCGGCACCGCCTTCTCGGTGGACGTGCTGCCCACCGACAGCTCGGTGATCGTGCTGGTCGGGGACGCCGGCCCGGGCTTCACCGACCCGGAGGCCGCCCTGAAGCGCGGCGAGGGCCACGGCGGCGAGGGCTCGACCGGCCTGGGCCTGGACATCGTCCGCAAGCTCGCCGAGGCCACCGGCGGGGACCTGGCGCTCGGCAGGTCGGCGGTGCTCGGCGGCGCCGAGATCAGGCTGCGGCTGCGGATCCGGCAGGACGGCACCGTCCCGGCGCGGACCGGCAGACGGCGCGGCCGCGGACCGCTGTTCCCGCGCTGAACGGGGCTGCCACGGACGGGTGATGAAAGGTTTCAGCGCTTGAACGCGGCCCTCCGGGCCCCGGAGAGGAGCCTGCCCTCCTCTTTCTTAAGCGCACCGTAAGGGAGTTCTACCCCTGGCTCAGCAGGCGGTTTCCGGCCATTCGGCGCCGCTAGCGTCGTCCGCGTCGGTCACCCCCCGACCGACCCGCCAGCCCCGGAGGTAAGCCCCCATGACGACCCAGCAGCCGCACCGCCGCCCCGGCGGCCGCCGTCGGCGCAGCCGCAAGGGCCTGCTGATCGGCGCCTCCGCGGTCGCGGCCGCCCTGGTCGCCGGGGGCGTCGTCGTGCTCGCCTCCTCGGCCAGCGCCGCCTCGCTCGGCGCCGTCTACAGCCGCACCAGCAGCTGGGACTCCGGCTTCACCGGCCAGTACCTGGTGACCAACCCGGACAGCGGCGCGATCGACGACTGGACGCTCACCTTCGACCTGCCCGAGGGCGCGAAGATCGACTCGCTCTGGAACGCCACCTTCACCGCCGACGGCCGGCACATCACCGTCAAGCCGGAGGCCTGGAGCAAGCGGCTGGAGGCGGGCCGCAGCGTGGTGGTCGGCTTCGTCGCCCGGGGCAGCGGCGCGGCGCAGGCCGAGCCGGGCAACTGCCTGATCAACAACGCGGCCTGCAAGCCCGGCGACGGCACCGCCCCGACCCCCTCCGGCCGGCCGACCACCACCCCGACGGCCGCGCCGTCCGGCTCGGCCTCCGTCCCGGCGTCCGCCTCCGCGACTCCCGGCTCCTCGGCGTCGGCCCCGGCCCCGGCGAGCACGTCCGCTTCGGCGAGCGCCCCCGCGACCGCGAAGCCGAGCACCGGCGCCCCGAGCCCGACCGCCACGGCGACCACCCGGCCCACCACCCCGGCGCCGACGGCCACCACGGCCGCGCCCACCACCCCGGCGCCCACCACGACCGGCGCTCCCGCCCCGGCCGGCGCCGGCTTCGCCCCGTACGTCGACACCTCGCTCTACCCGCCCTACGACCTGGTCGCCACCGCCAAGGCCACCGGCGTCAAGGACTTCACCCTGGCCTTCGTGGTCTCCGGCGGCGGCTGCACCCCGAAGTGGGGCGGCGTGAGCGACCTCGCCGCCGACGCGGTGGCCGCCCAGATCGGCGCCCTGCGCGCGGTCGGCGGCGACGTCCGGGTCTCCTTCGGCGGCGCCAACGGCACCGAACTGGCCCTCGCCTGCTCCTCGGTCGCCGACCTCACCGCCGTCTACCAGAAGACCGTCGACGCCTACGGCCTCACCAAGGTCGACTTCGACGTCGAGGGCGGCGCGATCGCCAACGCGGCCGCCAACACCCGCCGCGCCCAGGCGATCGCCCAGCTGCAGAAGAACGCGGCCGCCAGGGGCCGGACCCTCGACGTCTCCTACACCCTGCCCGTGCTGCCCTCCGGCCTCACCCAGGAGGGCGTCAACCTGGTCGCCGACGCCCGGAACAACGGCGTGGCGATCGGCGCCGTCAACATCATGGCGATGGACTTCGGCGACGGCGTCGCCCCCAACCCGCAGGGCCAGATGGGCAAGTACGCCATCGCCGCGGCCACCGCCACCCAGGCCCAGGTCAAGAGCGTGCTCGGCCTCGACGACGCGGCCGCCTGGCGCAAGGTCGCGGTCACCCCGATGATCGGCGTCAACGACGTGGCCAGCGAGGTCTTCACCGTCGCCGACGCCAAGCAGCTCGCCGACTTCGCCAGGACCAAGCACCTGGCCTGGCTGGCGATGTGGTCCGGCACCCGCGACAAGGCCTGCGAGGGCGGCGCCAAGGCGTACGCCGACGCGAGCTGCAGCTCGATCGTCCAGCAGCCGCTGGACTTCACCCGGGCCCTCGGCGCCTACACCGGCTGACCGGCCCGTCCACCGACCCCGGCCGTCCGTGCCCCGACCGCAACGGGGCACGGCCGGCCGGATCCATCTCCCCGCCGGTGACGCTCAGTGATCTTGGTCGGCCGGACCGGTCGCCGGCCATCGGGTATCGTCGCTGGTTGGCCGACCGGCGGACGGAGCGAAGAGTGACAGCGGTGCAAGACGAGCGCGACGCGGTGCCCGGCGCACCCGACGAGGCGCCCGCCCCCCTGTCGGACCGGCTGCGGACCGCGCTCGGTGCCCCCGTCCGCGCGCTCCGCGAAGCCCCGCGCCGCCCGCTGCTCACGGCCTCCGCGGTGGCGTTGTTCTCCCTGCTCGCCTACGCGGTGGTGCGGCACTTCGCGCACACCTCGATGGTGGACATGCTCGTCTACCGGGCCGAGGGCGCCGCCGTCGTCAACGGCGAGGACCTCTACGGACTGCGCGTCACGCAGTGGGACCTGCCCGCCACCTACCCCCCGTTCGCCGCGATGCTGTTCGTGCCGACGACCTGGTTCCCGGTGCCGTTCCTGCGGGTCGCGGTCACGCTGTGCAACCTCGGACTGCTCGCCCTCCTCGCCCACCTGTCGTTCAAGCTGGTCGGCTGGCCCCGCCGCGACCTGCGGGCGATCGGCGTGATCCTGGTCACCGGCACCGGCGTCTGGCTGGAGCCCGTCTACACCACGCTGCGCTACGGCCAGATCAACCTCGTCCTCGCCTGCCTCATCCTCTGGGACCTCACCCGGCCCGACGGACGCCGCGGCAAGGGCATCGCGATCGGCATCGCCGCCGGCATCAAGCTCACCCCCGGCCTGTTCGCCGTCTACCTGCTGCTCACCGGCCGGGTCCGGGCCGCGTTCGTGGCCGGCGTCACCTTCGTGGGCACCTTCCTGCTCGGCGCGCTCCTGCTGCCCGACGCCACCTGGGGCTTCTGGACCAAGTACCTCTACGACTCCTCGCGGGTCGGCAAGACCGAGATCGTCGACAACCAGGCGCTCAGCGGCGCCGTCGCCCGGCTGCTGCACACCGCCGAGCCCGGCATGGCCGCCACCCTGGCCGCCGTCGTCGTCGCGGTGGCCGGCCTCGGCATCGCCGTCCGGGCCGCGCGCAGCTCGCGCCGGCTGTCCCGCTCCGAGGCCTGGGGCGTCTGCTGCGCCGCCGTCACCGCGGTGCTGATCTCGCCGATCAGCTGGACCCACCACTGGGTCTGGTGCGTTCCCGTGCTCGTGCTGCTCGCCCGCGAGGCGGCGGTCGAGCGGGCCCGCCCGGCCGCCGTCCGGAAGGTCCGCTGGCGGGCCGCCTTCGGGGCCACGCTGGTCGCCTTCCTGTCCTTCTCCATGTGGCTCGCCAAGCCGAAGGGCGCGCTGGTGCTGGAGCTGTCGCCGCTCCACCAGATCCCGACCTCGGTCTACCCGCTCGCCGGGATCTGCTTCCTGCTGGCCGCGGCGCTACGCGTCCGCGCCCGGCGCCCCGCGGCCGGTGCGCCGGCGGCGCTGCCCGGCCAGCGCGACGGGGGACGGCCGGACTCGGCGAAGGAGCGTCAGCAGGCCCCCGCGGCCCGCTGAGGCACCGGGCGCGGACCGCTCCCGGCGGGCGGGCGGGCCGGGAGGCCGCGCCGTCCTCCGGACGACAGGCCGGCAGGGCACCGGGCCGGGGGCCGGGCCGGCGGTCCGGCGCGGGACCCGGGCCGCGGTCGGGCCGCGCCGCCCCGCACGGACGGCGTCGTCCCGCCTCACGCGAGCAGCTCGGCCAGCGAGCCGTCCATGTCCAGCGCGGCCAGCTCGCTGCCCGGCGGCACCAGCCGGTGCGCCCGCTCCAGCCAGGCGGCCACCGCCGGCAGCGGCGCCTCCAGCAGCGCGTCCCCGGCCGGTGAGCTCAGCGCCAGGCAGAGCACGCTGCGCCGGCCCGAACGGGTCGGCCAGATCCGCACGTCGCCCTGCCCGCAGGGCCGGAAGGTGCCCTCCACCAGCAGCTCCCGGGCGAACACCCAGGTGACCGGCGAGCCGGTGTCCAGGTGGAAGGTGATGTGCACCGCGTACGGGTCGTGGCTGCCGTAGGACAGCCGGGCCGGCACGGGGACGCTGTGCTCGGGGGACAGCACCAGGTTGAGCTCCAGTTCGTGCTCGACCACGCTCGTCGGGCGCTCCATGATCGGATTCCTCTCTGCCTGCGGTTCGTGCCCGTTCCCGGGGCGCCCGGTTCCGGACGGCCCGCTCACGGACGGCCCCGTTTCGGGCCCTGTGCACTGTGAGAGCGCGGCCCGGGGGCGCTCTTACACGGGTTTCCGGGAATTCCCGGGGAGATCCGCCGAGGGTGGTGGCCGAGGGTGGTGAGGGAGTGGTGAACGCGGGGCGGCGGGCGCGTGGTCGGGCGTACGCGCCGTCTTCCTTACCGCGGGCGGGACCGGGCTGTCCGGTGATTGGCCAACTTGGCGCCGCGGACCGGCCGAGGCACTACCCTTTGTGACTGCCCGGCGACTGTCCGCCTCCTCACGGCGGCACTTCCGCGCGCCGACGGCGGAGTCATCCGGGTCGCCCGTGCCACCGTCGCGCACACCCCGTCGCCGGGCGAGCCGCATCGGCCCTGCCAGGAAAGAGACCCCCATGACGGACCGGCCCCTCGCCGGCGGCAGCACGGACACGGCCGCCGGCCCCGCGCCGGGCTACTACCCCGATCCGTCCATCCCCGGGTTCGTCCGCTACTGGGGCGGCGCGGCGTGGGTGCCCGGCACCACCCGGCCCGCCCCGGCCGAGGGCGAGGTGCTGGAGCCGCCCCGGTACGCGACCCGCCCGCCGGAGGCGGCGGGCGGGGCCGGTCCGGCGGGGTCCGCGCCGCCGGGGCCGGTGCCGCCGCCGGCCGCGGGCGGGCCGCTGGGGAACGCGGTGCCGGGGAACGCGGTGGTGGGGCACGCGGCGACGGGGCACGCGGCGGTGGCCGGCCCGTTCAGCGGGCCGGCCGGTCCGGCGGCGACGGGTGGGGACACCGGGCCGGTGTACCTGGACCAGACGGCGGGCGGGGCGTCGTTCATCTTCGCGGTGCCGGAGAACGGGCCGGTGTTCCGGCGGGGCGGGGAGCGGGTTCCCGGGGGCGCGGGCGGGTCCGGGAGCGGGGGCGGGCCGGTCTCCGGGGCGATGCCGCAGCCGGGGGATCCGGAGCCGGTGGCGGGTCCGTTGCGGGACCTGGCGCAGGGGCCGCAGGCAGTGCAGGCAGTGCAGGGAGCGCAGGATCCGCCGGGACCGTCGTCGGAGCCGGCGGCCGGGCCGGGACCGTACCCGGGGCCGGAGCCGCGGTCCGCGCCGTGGCCGGAACCGGTGTCGGCACCCCTGCCGGAGGCGGCGGCCGGGTGGCAGGCGGATCCCCGGGCGCAGCGCGGACTGATGGACGCGGCAGGCGCTTCGCGCTGGGTCTCCTGGGGCGTGCTTCCCGGGACGGCCGGGGAGCACGCGGCCGACGCGCCCGCCCCCGTGGAGGCGTTCGCGCCGGAGTCCGCGCCCGCGCCCGTGCCGGAGTCGGCGCCCGCACCGGAGCCGGTGTCCACGTCCGTGCCGGTGCCGGCGTCGGGTGCAGGGACGGCCGTCACCCCGGAGCCGGTCCCGGTGGCGGAGCCGGAGCGCGCCGAGGCGCTCCGCCCCGCGGCCGAACCGGTGGCCGAACCGGCGGAGGCCGCCGCACCGGTCGCGTCCACCGAACCCGCTGCCGCCGCCCCGTCCGGCTCGTCCACCCCGTCCGGCTCGTCCACCGTGACCTCCCCGCCCGCCGTGACCGCCCGGTCCGCCGCTCGCCCTCCCGTCGCCCGCGCCGCCCCCTCGGCCCGGTCCGCTCCCGCCCACCGCTCCTCCGGCACCCCGCGCCGCCGCGACCGGGCGGCGGCCGCGGTCCGGCCCGCCGGGCTCGGCCGCCGTCTCGCCGCCCGGCTGGTCGACACCGCCGTCCTGGCCGTGGTCGCCGTCGCCGCGGGCGTCCCGCTCGGCCGCTCCGTCGAGTCCCACCTCCAGCGCAAACTCGACCACGCCAGGATGGTCAGCAGGCTCACCCACCGTCAGGTGGAGGTCTGGCTGGTGGACGGCACGGTGCTCGGCAAGCTGGCCGTCCTGCTCGGCATCCTGCTCTTCGTGAGCCTGTTCTACGAGGTGCTGCCGACCGCCCGCACCGGCCAGACGTTCGGCAAGCGGCTCGCCCGGATCCGGGTGGCCGCGGTGGCCCGGACCGCGGGGGGCGACGCCCCGGCCCGTCCGGGGATCGGCCGTTCGCTGGCCCGCTGGCTGGTGGGACTGGTCGCGGCGGTGCTGGTGCCCGCCCTGCTCTGGCCGCTGTTCGACCGTCCCGCCCGGCGCGGCTGGCCCGACCGCGCGGCCCGCACACGGGTCGTCAGGCACTGAACCCCTCCGTGCTTCCGGAGCTCCTCCACCGGTCGCCCGACGGCCGGGATCCGACCCGACAAAACAGACCAAATATCCCGAGTTCACAGAATGTGTGATGTTCTACTCGGGGCATGAGCACCCACGACCCCTCAGGCCCCGAGCCGGAGGGGGGCGGCAAGCCCTCCTTCGACAAGCAGCCCCCGCAGTCGGGCGGCGGCACGCCGGAAGGTGCGCCCCCGGACCCGTACGGCAGCCCGCCCCCCGGCCCTCCGCCCCCGGCCGGCGGCCCCGGCGCGTACGGCGGCACCTACGGCGGCGCCCCGGGCGGCCAGGACCCCTACGGCCGGTCACCGTACGACCAGCCCCCGCCCGGTCCCGGTCCCGCCGGCTACGGCACGCCCGGGGGCGGCCCCGTCCCCGGGATGCCCCCGCTCGGCAGCTGGCCCAACCGGATCCTCGCCAGGCTGATCGACTACCTGCTGGTGCAGGCCGTCGCCATCGTCGTGGTGCTGCCGTTCGCCAGCCTCTCCGACCGCTCCGGCTCGGCCGGCGCCTTCTGGCTCGCCTGCGGGCTCTACCTCGTCTACGAGGGGGTGATGCTCGGGCGGGACGGACAGACCCTCGGGAAGAAGGCGATGAAGGTCCGGGTCGCCATGCTGGTCGACGGCAACAGTCCGACCCAGTCCGCCGCGTGGACCCGGGCGGCGGTCTTCATCCTGCCCGCCGTGCTCTGCTGCGCCGGGCTCTGGTGGCTGATCGACGGTCTGTTCGGCGTCTTCGACAAGCCGTACCGGCAGTGCATCCACGACAAAGCCGCCAAGACGGTGGTGGTCTCCACCGCCTGAGCGGGCCGCCCGGGCGTGCTCCGGGCCCGCCCCTGCTCGGCCCGGCCGGCCGGTGCGCGGAACTCCGCGCCCCGGCCGGCGGCGCGTTCGCGGCCGCGGGCCGCCATGGTCGTGTGCCGTCGTCGTCCGGGCCGCTCGGTACCGTGGGGCCGACCGCACCGGCCCAGCAGTACGCATCCAGGGGGAACCGCCGTGCCCATCCCGACCGACTGGCCCACCACCGAGGCCGAGGCGCTCGCCGAACAGCAGCGTCTGCGCCCGCTCGTCCGGCCGTCCGGCGCGATCGGCAGCGGTAGCGGTGCCGGTGCCGGTGCCGATCGCGGCTCCGGCACCGGTGGCGGGGCCGCCGGTGCCGACGACCGCCTCGTCGCGGGCGTCGACGTCGCCTACGACGACGCCCACGACCTCGTCGTCGCGGCCGCCGTGGTGCTCGACCGCACCACCCTCGCCGTGGTCGAGGAGGCCACCGCCACCGGACGCGTCGCCTTCCCCTACATCCCCGGCCTGCTCGCCTTCCGCGAACTCCCCGCCGTCCTCGACGCCCTCGCGGCCCTCACCCACCGCCCCGGCACCGTCGTCTGCGACGGCTACGGCCTCGCCCACCCGCGCCGCCTCGGCCTCGCCAGCCACCTCGGCGTCCTCACCGGCCTGCGCACCCTCGGCGTCGCCAAGACCCCGTTCACCTTCGACCACCGGGAACCGGGCCCCGCCCGCGGCGACCGCACCCCCCTCACCGACCCCGTCACCGGCGAGGAGGTCGGCAGCGCGGTCCGCACCCGGCCCGGCGTCAAACCGGTCTTCGTCTCCGTCGGCCACCGCATCGGCCTCACCGAGGCCGTCGAGGCCACCCTCGCCCTCACCCCCCGCTACCGCCTCCCCGAAACGACCCGGCACGCCGACTCCCTCTGCCGCCGCGCCCTCACCGCCGCGCTCGCCGCCCGGGCCTGAAACCGGGCGGCGGCCCACCGCAGGACGTCAACCGGCCGCGGGCCGGGCCGGGGTGACGGCCCGTGTGTTAGACATGTCACACTCACCAGAACCGTCAACGACACACCGGCCGGACGCACGGGGGAGGCGCCGCACGTGGCAACGGGGAACGGAACGGGACCGACCGGCGGAGCGGGACGCGGCTACCGCGTCGAGGTCGAACAGCTGCGCGCCTTCGCGGCCCAGGTGCGGCTGCTGCTCGCCGAGTTCCAGCACCACGCGGACGGCACCACGACACACGGCCGCAGCGGCATCGGACGCACCTCCCTCGGCACCTTCGCCGAGGCCACCGACCTGCACGGCCGCTACCAGACCATGCGCGACGCCCTGCGCGACGTCCTCAACCAGCTCCAGGAGGCGGTCGACGAGGCCCAGAAGAAGGCCGAACTCACCGCCACCAACTACGAGGAACAGGAACACCGCACCAGACGCGGACTGAAACTCGGCGACGACGGCTGGTCCGTCGCCAACCCCTCCGCCACCAGCACCGCCGCCTACGCCCGAACCACCGCCCCGGCCCGGAACGACGACGGGAAGGGCGCGCGATGACCTACACCGACTTCCGCGGCTACAGCCACGCCCAGCTCCGCGCTATGACGCAGGCCCTCAACCCCGGCGAGGTGATGGCCGCCGCCGACCCCTGGCGCCGCGCCGCCGACACCCTCAAGGCCATCCGCACCACCCTCACCCGCGCCAGCACCGAGGCCGCCACCTCCTGGGAGGGCAGCACCAGCGACGCCTTCCACAGCCGCATGCTCCACCTCGCCACCACCATCAACACCACCGCCTCCTACGCCAACGACGCGGCCAACACCCTCAAGGCGATCTCCGAGGCCATGGCCAAGGCCAAACGCGACATGCCCGAGGAACCCGGCGGCTGGGCCCAGTTCAAGGACGGCGTCGGCGACACCTTCTCCTCCCTCTTCGGCGCCGACGACGAGGACTCCCGCACCGACCTCGTCAACCAGAAGAAGGCCGAAGCCGCCACCGTCCTCCAAACCCTCGCCATGCACTACCGCACCGCCGCCCCCATGCTGAAACCCCCACCCCCTCCGGGGCAGCCGGGGAAGGGCGGGAAAATCGACTACACGGAGATCCCGGAGGATGACACCGGCGCTGGCAACTACGCGGCCGTGGGCGGTTTCCTCGGCGGCGTGGGGATCGGAAACGCTGGTGCGGGCGCCGGTGGGACGGCGCTCCGTCCGCAGGAGCGGGCCGTGGCGGATCCCCGGACGGCTGGTGTCGCCCGCCCCGACCAGCAGGGGACGGGCAGGGCGGTAGTGAAGGTGCCGCGGGCCCCCTCCGACCCCGGCATCAAGGGTGGGGTGGCGATGCCGCCACCCAAAGCCACTCCGGTGGGCTTCGGTGCCGGATCCGTGGTGGACGGTGCGGGTGCCGTTCCTGCGCCTGCTCCTGCGGGCGGTGGGCACTCGCTGCCCGGGGGGAGCGGTACGTCGATCCTCGGTGCACCGGGGAATGCCGGAAGCCACTCCCTGCCCAACGGTCCCACCACACAGTCCGCACCACTTCAAGGGGGACAGGTCGGATCCCATCCCAGCGGGATCCCACTGTCCTTCGGTCCTTCGGGTGGGCAGGGGGCGGCCGAGGGGCGGACCGGGCAGAGCGTTCCGGAGGCCGTCCGGGACGGCCGAGAAGGGGGAACAGGCCGAACCGGTGCCGGTCGAAGCGGAGCCGCCTTCGGTGCCGAGGGCATTCCGGGCGCCGGGGGCACGACTGTCGGCGCGGGGTCCGGCCGAGGCAGGGGAGGTGCCGAGGGTGCGGCCGGTCGAGCCGGCGGCACGGTCGTCGGTGTCGGTGACCGGACCGACAAGGTGGGGGGAGGTAAGCAGGCCTTCACCGAGGGTGGCTCGGGTGTCGGGGCCCGCGGCCGGATCCGGCCGGAGTCAGGCGGGGGCGGCCCGCTGACGCAGTCGCCCATGATTCCACTGGGCGGAGCCTCCCGGGGCAGGCCGGACGGAGAGGAGAGGAAGGGGCGTCCCGACTACCTTGTCGAGGACGAGGAGACCTGGGCGCCCGACGAACAGGTCAATCCGAACGTGGTGGAATGACGCCCGACCCGCAGGTCCGGGCTGATCGATCGGCTGCCCCGCCGCCCTTCGGGGCGTGGGGCAACCTCTGTGGCAAGTGGGGTGGCAGGGCTTGAGGAACTGGCGTCTGAGCCGCGGGGCCGCCGCGCTGCTGGCGGGGGGAATGCTGGCGACCGTGGCTGCCCCTGCCCGTGCCGACGGTGTGCGCGACGCTCAGTGGCCGCTCGACACGTACCGGACGGCGTCGTCGATCTGGCCCGTCTCCCAGGGCGAGGGAGTCACGGTCGCCGTCATCGACAGTGGTGTCCTGAAGGAACATCAGGACCTGACGGGGCAGGTGCTGGCCGGGGCGGATTTCACCGGGCAGAAGACCGACGGCACAGAGGACACGAGCGGGCACGGCACCGGTATGGCGAGCCTCATCGCCGGTCACGGTCACGGAACCGGTGCAGGCATCATGGGTCTGGCTCCGAAGAGCAAGATCCTTCCGGTCCGGATCACACTGGACGAGGGGTCACTCCTGCCGCAGTCGGAGGTGGCCAGGGCGATCCGCTATGCCGTCGACCACGGCGCGAAGGTCATCAACATGTCGATCGGTGGGCCTTCCGGAGCCGACCCCGAGGAGCGTTCGGCGGTCAACTACGCCCTCGACAAGGACGTGGTTGTCGTGGCGAGCACGGGAAACGACGGTGACAAGAACGGGGCCGTGGAGTACCCGGCGGCCTTCCCCGGAGTTGTGGCGGTCGGCGCGGTCGACCGGAACGGGCTGATCTGGAGCAAATCGAGTTCCGGCCCCGAGACCACTCTTGTGGCGCCGGGCGCGGAGGTTCCCCATGCGATTGCCAAGTCGACGAGCGCGCACGGCCTCGGCAACGGCACCTCGGCCGCCACCGCCTACGTCTCGGCCACCGCCGCGCTGATCCGGGCGAAGTACCCGGAGCTCTCCGCCGGGCAGGTGATCAACCGGATGATCAGGAGTGCCGTGCCGCCCGGGGACGGGTCCGCGGTGCCGAGCAACCGGTACGGGTACGGGGTGCTGGCGCCGGGGAAGGCGTTGGAGGTGAATCCGGCGGTGGACGGGGGGCCTCGGGAGAATCCGTTGGCGGGGCGGGCGGAGTCCCAGGGGGGTGTGTCGCCGGGGACGGGGGAGGTGGTGGGGGAGACGCCCGCGCCGGTGGTGCCGGAGGGCGGGAACCGCGGGGTGCGGTGGGTGCTGGTGGGGGCGGCGGGGATCGCGGGGGCGGTGCTGGTCGGGGCCGTGGTGACGGTGCTGGTGGTGGTGCGCGGGCGGCGCCGGCGGGAGCGGGCGGCCGCCGCGGGGTACCCGGGGCATCCGCAGCAGCAGTGGCCGCCGCGTCAGGGGTGAGCCGCGAGCCGCTCGGGGCGGAAGGGCGGTAGGGCACCCGGCGTTCCCGGTCCCGGGTCCGTTCCCAGGCCCGCTCTCGGTCCCGTCTCCGGGGCCGTGGGGGGCGGCGGGGCGGGCGGTGCCGCCGGGCCTGGCAGGATTTCGGTGGCCGCTGGCGGGGACGGCGCTGGTGGGGGCGGTCCGGGCCCGGCCATCCTGGGCGCATGACCACTGCAGAGCACACCTCACCGGAGCCCGAGCCCGAGCCCGCGTTCGAGCCCGCGTTCGAGCCCGGGGCCGGGCGCGCGGACACCGCCGGCACCACCTCCACCGCCGCCGGCACGACCGCCCCCGGCGACGCGATCGTTCCCGACACCAAGGACTGGACGTGGGTGCTGGAGCGCCCCTGCGCCGACTGCGGTCTGGACAGCGGCGCGGTCGTCCGGGAGGACGTCGCCGGGATGGTCAGGGCCAACGCGGCGGGCTGGACGGCGGTGCTGGCCGGTGACGGGCGGGCGCTGCGCCGTCGGCCCAGCCCGGAGATCTGGTCGGACCTCGAATACGCGTGTCACGTCCGGGACGTCTTCCGGCTGTTCCGCGTCCGGCTGGACCTGATGCTGGAGCAGGACGACCCGCTGTTCGCGAACTGGGACCAGGACGAGACCGCCGTCGCGGAGCGGTACGGCGAGCAGGAGCCGGCCGTGGTGGCGGGGGAGCTCGCGGAGGCCGCGGAGCTGCTGGCGGCGGCGTTCGAGGGGGTGTCGGGCGATCGGTGGGCCCGGACCGGGAACCGCAGCGACGGGGCCCGCTTCACGGTGGAGTCGTTCGCCCGCTACCTGATCCACGACCCGGTCCACCACCTGTACGACGTCACGGGCGAGCGGGTCTGAGCGGGCCCCAGCCGGGCCGGGAGGGTCTGAGCGGGCCCGAGCCGGGCCGGGAGGACCTCGGCGGGACCGGGCGGTCCCGGGCACCCCGGGCGGCTCCTGGCCGGGCCCGGGTGCTTCCCGCCCGCGCTCGGCCCGAGCCGGTGGGGTGCTCACCGGCTCACGGTCGTGCCTCTCCGGGGCTCACCAGCCGGAGGCCTCGCGCAGCATGGTGCGCCGCAGCCGGCCGGCCACGCTGGCGGTGTCGGTGCCGATGACGTCGGCGATCTCGGGGGCGGCGAGGCCGACGACGTAGTGCAGGATCGCGAGGTCGTCGTCGACGGGCCGGCCGGGGCGTTCCCGGGCCTCGGGGCGGCCGGAGGGCAGGCCGCTGTCCCGGGTGTGCTCCTCGACGGTGCTGCGCAGGATCTGCCAGGCGTGCGCGGTGGGGTTGGAGCTTCCCAGCAACTCGCGCCAGTGGACCGCGATTTCGGCGAAGGCCTGCTGGACGGCGCCGGCCGCCCGTTCCGGGTCGGGCAGCCAGACCCGGGCGTAGCTGAGGTACCGCGGTCGGTGCAGTTCGCAGAACGCCGCGAACTCCAGCGGTAGGTCGGGCGGCTCGCCGGGCCCCGGGGGTGGCTCGGCGGTGCTGTCATGACGTTGGGTCATCTCGGCTTCTCGGCAAGTGAGATGGGCATCTGACGGTCGATCATCTGTGCTCACTCTACGGTAGGCGCTCGGTGCGCTGGGTCACCAATCGGAGGGTTTGCCCGGAAGGCGTCGCCGCGCGGCCGGTTCCGGCGGTGGCCGGGCGGAGGGTCGGCGGTCGGTGCGGCGGTCGCGGACGGGCGGGGAGTGGTGCGCAGTGGTGTCAGAGGCGTACGTGTGAAGCTTCGTGGCCGGTCAACGAGGGTGGCGCGGCGAAGGTGACGGGCTGGTCCGCACGTCACCGTGGAGGGTGTGATGTGCCACCGTAAGCGGTCCGGCGGTTCCCGTCCACGTCTGCGGCGCGAAGCCGGGTGCGCACCACCGGACGCACCACCGTGCACGCGTCGCCCCGGTCCGGCCGGGCTGCGGCGATGCCGCGCAGCGCCCTGCCGACGGCCCCCCGGCAGGGGGGCGGAGGCGGTGGGCCGGCCCCGTCGCACGCATCCCGCGTGCCCGGCCCTTCGTCGGCGGATCGCCGTGTACAGGTGAACAGTTGACGAACCGTCAGAGGTTCGCCGGAGTGTCGGTCAGGGTGTCGTCCGGTGGCTCTCCGCCGGGCCGACCCGGTCGTCGGGGGAGGTGCCCCGGGCGAGCTGGGCGGGGAACACCTCGACCGCCCGCAGGCGGGCGAGCCGCGCGGCCGCCGCAGCCGCGGCCCCTGCGGCGCCCGCCGCCTCGGTGGCGGCGGCGAGTCGTTCCCGCTCGTGCCCCCGGCCGCGGGCGCCCGGTCCGGCGGTGTCCGCGGTCCCGTGCTCCGCGGTCGCGTGCTCCACGGCCCCGCTCCGGGCGTCCGTCCGGAACTCCGGGAAGTCCCGGGTGTCCCGGCGGTTCCCGGCGCCCTGGGTCTCCTGGGCCGGTCCGGGGTCCCCGGTCCGCTGCGCCTGCTGGATCTTCCTGGTCCGCTGCGCCTGCTGTGCCTCCTGTTCGTCCTGGGCCGCCTCGTGGACGGCCTCGTACGCGGCCTTGGTGGCCGTCCCGGGCCGGGCCGCCCCGGTGCCCCGCCGGGCCCGCCCGTGGGCGGTGCGCTCGGCCTGTTCCTCGGCGACCTGTCTAGCCGCCAGGTAGGCCTGGACGGCCGCCATCCCGTAGACGGGCTGGATCAGCTGGTGGCCCTTGAAGAACGGCCGGGCGGGGGCGAACCCGGCGGCGACCACGAGGTCGCGGATCTCGGCTATCTCCGCTTCGCTGCGCGCGGTGAAGCGGACCTCCCAACCCTTCTTGTAGGTATGGCCCTGGGCACCGCTTCGGCGGGCCGGGTCCGGCCGGCGGACGTATCCGGGCAGGCGTCCGAGGCGGAGCTGGGCCGCGCGGAGGCCGGCGGTCTCGTCACGTGACATGTACTAAGGGTAGGCAATCCGGCGGGCTGGAGTGACGCCCGGAGGTGTCTTCGCCGTATGTGCTTGGTCACGCAGGGTCAGAGGTCCTGGTGGTCGATCGATGATGATCGAGTATGACAAGCAGTTGATCACCCATTCCTCCGAATGGGTGAGGGTATGCGGACTTTAGTGCGCGCTGGTCCCGGTTTCACGACGGTTGGGTAACAGTGCGTCAGGCGGCCGCGACTCGCCCCCGGGCGTTGGGGATGGTGTCGGCATGAACTACCGGATTCCCGCGCCGCCGCCGTCCCTGGAGGAACTGGCGCAGCGTCAGCAGAACGTCCTCACCGCCGGCCAGCTGCGCGCCAGGGGTGTGCCGGCCCGGGTCATCAGCGGCCACTGCCGCCGCGGTGGCCCCTGGCAGCGGCTGCTGCCCCGCGTCTACCTGCTGCAGCCCGGCGAGCCCTCGCCGGAGCAGCGGATGTGGGCCGCCCTGCTGTACGCGGCGCAGAACGGCCGGGAGGAGGGCCGCCGGGAGGGCGCGGTGATCACCGGCCCGGCCGCGCTCGCGCTGTACGGCTTCGCCGCGGTGCCGCGGCTGCCCGCCGTCACGGGGGTCGACGTGCTGGTCCCCCGCCAGCGGCGGCTGAAGGACGCCGGGGAGGTCAGGATCCGGCGCACCGAGCGGGAGCTGGTGGCGCGGTCGGTGCACGGGCTGGCCTGCGCGCCGGTGGCCCGGGCGGTGGCCGACGCGCTGTGCGAGTGGACGGCGCGGGAGCGCGCCCTCGCCGGCCGGCCGGGCGGGGCGGGGGCGGCCGGCCCGGCGCCGGTCCGGGAAATGCTCCGGGAGGCCGTCCGCCGTCCCGAGCTGTGCTGCCCGGTCCGGGAGTTGGCCGCCGAGCTGACCGAGTGCGGGCTGGTCGCCGACCCGCGGGTGCGGGCCGTGCTGGACGACCTGCTGGCCGCCGAGCGGGACCGGGTGCTGGACCGGGTCGGCGAGCTGGTGGACGAGTGGCTGCTGCCGGTCCCGCTGACCGGCCCGGAGCTGCGGATGCGGGGCGGCACCTTCGTCGCCGTGCCGGACCTCTACTGGCCGGGGGCGGGCGTCGCGGTCGAGGTCGACTCGGAGCTGCGCTGCGTCAGCGAGGGCGAGGCGGCCTGGGTGCGCGGCGGCCAGCACCGGATGGAGTACCTCGGGGTCCGGGTGGTCCACGTCTCCGGCGTGCGGCTGGCCGGGGACGCCGACGCGGTCGGCGCCGAGCTGCGCGAGGCCTTCCTGCTCGGCGGGACCGACGTGGTGGAGCTGCTGGTCACCGAGCGCTGAGCCCCCGGGGGCTCAGCCCCCGACGACCGGCGAGCCGACCAGTTCGACCCCGGCCGCCCGGAGTTCGTCCAGCGCGGCGGCGGTGGTGGGTGCGGCGACCCCGGCGGTCAGCTCCAGCAGCACCCGGGTGGTGAACCCGGCCCGCACCGCGTCCAGCGCGGTGGCCCTGACGCAGTGGTCGGTCGCGATGCCGACCACGTCCACCTCGGTGACCTGCCGCTCCCGCAGCCACTCGACCGGCCCGCGGTCGTTCTCGTCCACGCCCTCGAAGCCGCTGTACGCCGCCGTGTAGGCGCCCTTGTCGAAGACCGCCTCGATCGCGCCGGAGGTGACCGACGGGGCGAAGTTGGGGTGGAAGCCGACCCCCTCCGTCCCCGCGACGCAGTGCACCGGCCAGCTGTGCACGTAGTCGGGGTCCTCGGAGAAGTGGTCGCCCGGGTCGATGTGGTTGTCGCGGGTGGCGACGATGTGCCGGTAGCCGGGGGAGGCCTCGGCGATGAGGTCGGTGATCGCGGCGGCCACCTCGGCCCCGCCGGCGACGGCCAGGCTGCCGCCCTCGCAGAAGTCGTTCTGCACGTCGACGACGATCAGTGCCCGGTGCATGGGTGGCGTTCCTCGGTCTGGTGGGGTCCTGCGGAGGACGGGACGGGGTGCGGGGAGTTCCGGGGCCGGTGCGCGGGCCCCGTGCGGGGGAACTCTACGGTCGACTGTAGGCAGTGGCATCCGGGGGCGGAAGGCCCGGGGTGGGCCCGGCGCCCTTCCCGCCCGTGGACGTCCACGAACCGTCGGGGCGCCGGCCGCACCGTCACGCGGACGGCTCCGGCGGGCGTCCGGCGGTGTCACACCCGCAGTTCGGTGGTCAGGACCGGGTCGCCCTTGGAGAGCTGGGTGGCCGACAGCGGCAGCGCGGCCCGGGCCCGCAGGTGCCGCTCGCGCGCGGCCTCCAGCGGTTCGCGGCCGACCACCTCGCCGGCCTTCACCAGCGGCACCTGAACCACGTGCGGGGCCAGGTCCGCCGGGACCGGCCCGGTGCCGACCACCTCGGCCTCGGCGACGCCGTCCGCGTCGGGCCGCCGGGCCGCCCACTTGCGCCCGCCGACGCTGCTCTTGGCGCCGGCCGAGCGCTTGGCGACCGGCACCAGCGGGCCGTCGGGGCCGGCGGCGCGGGCGACCAGCTTGTAGACCATGGCGCAGGTCGGGTGCCCGCTGCCGGTGACCAGGCTGGTGCCGACCCCGTAGCCGTCCACCGGGGCGGCGGCGAGCGCGGCGATCGCGTACTCGTCGAGGTCGGAGGTGACGATGATCCGGGTGCCGGTGGCGCCGAGGTCGTCGAGCTGGCGGCGCACCCGGTGGGCGAGCAGCGTGAGGTCGCCGGAGTCGATCCGCACGGCGCCCAGCTCCGGGCCGGCCACCTCGACGGCGGTCCGCACGGCCTCGTGCAGGTCGAAGGTGTCGACCAGCAGGGTGGTGCCCCGGCCCATCGAGTCGATCTGCGCCCGGAAGGCGTCCCGCTCGCTGTCGTGGACGAGGGTGAAGGCGTGCGCGGCGGTGCCGGTGGTGGGGATGCCGTAGGTGAAGCCGGCCTCCAGGTCGGAGGTGGCGCCGAAGCCGGCGACGTAGGCGGCCCGGGCGGCGGCGACGGCGGCCCGCTCGTGCGCGCGCCGGGCGCCCATCTCGATCACCGGGCGGCCGCCCGCCGCGGAGGTCATCCGGGAGGCGGCGGCGGCGATCGCCGAGTCGTGGTTGAGGATCGAGAGGATCACCGTCTCCAGGATCACCGCCTCGGCGAAGCTGCCCTCCACGGTGAGCAGCGGCGAGCCGGGGAAGTAGGCCTCGCCCTCGGGGTAGCCGTGGATGTCGCCGGTGAACCGGTAGTCGGCGAGGAAGCGCAGGGTGTCCTCGTCGACGACGTGCTGGTCGGCGAGCCAGTCGAGCTGGGCGGAGGTGAAGCGGAAGCTCTCCACGGCGTCCAGGACCCGGCCGGTGCCGGCCACCACGCCGTAGCGGCGCCCGGCGGGCAGCCGGCGGGTGAACACCTCGAAGACGGAGCGGCGGTGCGCCGCCCCGCTGCGCAGGGCGGCCTGCAGCATGGTGAGCTCGTAGCGGTCGGTGAGCAGCGCGGTCGAGCCGGCCGCGGGCACGGAAGTGGCGTCCATGCGGATGATACTACTACCCCTTAGCGTCAAAGTGACGATTTCTCGGCGGGGAGATCCGGCGGGCGCGCCGGGAGCACCCCGGGCGCGCGGGGCCGGAATCGCCCGGAGGTCCCCCGGATGGCAGCATGGGGCTGGAGGGGCACGTGGACATCACGTGACGGCCGGGTGGGAGCCACCCGGTAAGCGAGCGGCAGGAGGGAACCGGCGGTGAGTGTCGCGCCCGTGGAGATCGAGCGCCCGGAGGTCGAGGGCGTGCCGGTGACGGAGCCGGACACCCCCTGGGTCACCATCGTCCACAACGATCCGGTCAACCTGATGAGCTACGTCCAGTACGTCTTCCAGGCCTACTTCGGCTATCCGAAGGAGAAGGCCAGGAAGCTGATGATGGAGGTGCACACCAAGGGCCGGGCGGTGGTCTCCAGCGGTTCGCGCGAGGAGATGGAGCGCGACGTGCAGGCGATGCACGGCTACGGCCTGTGGGCCACCCTGCAGCACGACTGACCCGCACGACCGACCGTGCGGTGCCGGGGCCGCAGGGCCGCACGACCGACCGAAACGACTGAAGACGGGCTGACCGATACCGATGGCTGGGTTGTTCGAGAGTGCCGGCGGCGGGAGCGCGGTGCTCGCGCTGGACGAGCTGGAGGCCTCCGTCCTGCGCTCGCTGGAGGTGCAGATGCTGGAGCTGATCGGCCCCGGCCCGGGCGGCGACGGCGAGGGGGACGCCGATCCGCTGGCGGCGCTGTTCGCCGAGGGCCCCACCGAGGCGCCCGCCGACCCCGCGCTGGCCCGGCTCTTCCCGGACGCCTACGGCGACCCGGAGCGGCCGTCCGACGAGGAGGCCCGGGAGGCCGCCGCCGAGTTCCGCCGCTACACCGAGCTGGACCTGCGGGCCCGCAAGCGGGACGACGCGCTGCACGTCGTCCGCTCGCTGGACGGCCTGGGCGGCGAGGGCGGGCTGGTCGAGCTCGACGCCGCCGCCGCCCTGCGCTGGCTGGGCGCGCTCAACGACCTGCGGCTGACCCTGGGCGTGCGGCTGGAGGTCACCGACGAGGACGAGCAGGGGCTGTACGGGCTGCCGGACGGCGACGACCGCAAGCCGCTGGTGATGGCCTACCTGTGGCTCGGCGCCCTCCAGGAGTCGCTGCTGGAGGCGATCGCCGACTGACGGTCCCCGCCCAGGGAAGGGCCCCGGTCTCCCGTCCGCATGCCGGACG
>NZ_JBHJRC010000084.1:0-29083 GCF_042261735.1 Kitasatospora sp. NPDC056327
GGGCTGGACACCGGGGTTGATCGGGTCGGCCGCGGCGATGGCGTCGTGGGTCACCTGGTAGAAGGCGGCGGCGCGGGGCCGCGGCCTCGGCCGGGGCGTCGGCGGTGCCCTCGGCGGGCGCCGCGGTGGCGTCCCCGGCCGGAGCCTCGGCCTTCGCCCGCGAGCGGGTGCGGGTGCGCTTCGGCTTCTCGGCGGCGGGAGCGTCGTCGGCGGCCGGCGCGGCGGCCGGCTCGACGACGGCGGCCTCCGCCACCGCGTCGGACACGGTCTCGGTGCCCTCGCCGGACGCCGAACCGCGCGAGCGGCGACGGCGGCGGCGCGGGGCCTCGCCCTCGGCGCCCTCGGCCACGGCGGCGGGAGCGGCGGCGGCCGGGGCCTCCGGAGCGGTCACCGCTGCGTCGGCGACGGCCGTGGCCTCGTCGACCGAGCCGCCGCGACGGGTGCGCCGGCGCTCACGCGGCTTGCGGGCCGCCTTCTCCGCGGTCGCGGCCGGCTCGGCGGCGGCAGCGGCACGCTCGGAGCCGTTCCGCCCGCCCCGGGTGCGACCGCCGGAACGCGAACCGCGCCCGCCGGTCTCGCCGAGGTCCTCGACCTCCTCCGCGCCGAGCCCGGCCCGGGTCCGCTCCGAGCGGGGCAGGATGCCCTTGGTGCCCGGGGCGATCTTCAGCAGCTCGTACAGGTGCGCCGAGGTCGAGTAGGTCTCCTCCGGCTCGTTGAACGGCAGGTCCAGCGCCTTGTTGATCAGCTGCCAGCGCGGGATGTCGTCCCAGTCGACCAGGGTGACGGCGGTGCCCGAGGCGCCGGCCCGGCCGGTGCGGCCGATCCGGTGCAGGTAGGTCTTCTCGTCGTCCGTGCACTGGTAGTTGATCACGTGCGTGACGCCCTCGACGTCGATGCCGCGGGCCGCGACGTCGGTGCAGACCAGCACGTCGACCTTGCCGTTGCGGAACGCCCGCAGCGCCTGCTCACGGGCGCCCTGGCCGAGGTCCCCGTGCACGGCGCCGGCCGCGAAGCCGCGCTGGGTCAGCTGGTCGGCGACGTCCGCCGCGGTGCGCTTGGTCCGGCAGAAGATCATCGCCAGCCCGCGGCCGTCGGCCTGGAGGATGCGCGAGACCATCTCCACCTTGTCGAGCGAGTGCGCACGGAAGATGTGCTGCTCGATGTTGGCGACGGTGGTGCCGGTGTCGTCCGGCGCGGTGGCGCGGATGTGGGTCGGCTGGCTCATGTAGCGGCGGGCGAGGCTGATGACCTGGCCCGGCATGGTCGCCGAGAACAGCAGGGTCTGCCGCTTGGCCGGCAGCATGGTGATGATCTTCTCGACGTCCGGCAGGAAGCCGAGGTCGAGCATCTCGTCGGCCTCGTCCAGGACGAGCGAACGGACCTGGGAGAGGTTCAGCTTCTTCTGACCGGCCAGGTCGAGCAGCCGGCCCGGGGTGCCGACGACGATGTCGACGCCCTTCTTCAGCGCCTCGACCTGGGGCTCGTAGGCCCGGCCGCCGTAGACGGCGAGCACGCGGACGTCGCGGACCTTGCCCGCGGTCTGCAGGTCGTTGGTGACCTGGGTGCACAGCTCGCGGGTCGGGACGACGATCAGCGCCTGCGGGGACTCGGAGAGCTGCTCCTCGGTCGCGCGGCCGGCGTCGATGTCGGCCCGCACGACGACCCGCTCGATCAGCGGCAGGCCGAAGCCCAGGGTCTTGCCGGTGCCGGTCTTGGCCTGGCCGATGACGTCGTGGCCGGTCAGCGCGACCGGCAGGGTCATCTCCTGGATCGGGAAGGGATGGACGATGCCGACGGACTCAAGGGCCTCGGCGGTCTCCGGGAGGATCCCGAGGTCACGGAACGTGGTCTTCGTGGGTTCAGCGGTGGTGGACAGGGTGCTGCCTCTTCCGTGTGGGAGGGGCCGAGAGCGAGCGGCGGGCGGGCAGCCGCGCGGCTGCGTACGGGCCTGGACGGCCCCGAATACAGCTGAGCGGACGCACAACCGCGCCGGTCCCTGCGGCCGGCCGGTGCGCGCGGCCCGGTGAAGGGGCGCGTCGCCGGCGGCGTCGGGGAGGATTCCCGTGAGGGACCTGCGCGGGACCTGCGCCGGGTGGCGCGGTCTCGGCGGCCCTCGCTCGGCCACTGATGCGGTGCCAAGGCCTGAAGTCCAAGCCCTGGTCGGAGCCGATCGGCTCTCCGACCGGGCATCCGCGTACGTTGAGACCCCGGCTTCCGGTGCGACCCGTCCAGGGGGACGGTGCCGGTTCGGAGCGGGCTTGCGCGGCGCACCGAGACGGCGGTGACACCGTGCGAGCACGACGGGCCTCC
Organism: Kitasatospora sp. NPDC056327; assembly: GCF_042261735.1. Lineage (NCBI taxonomy): Bacteria > Bacillati > Actinomycetota > Actinomycetes > Kitasatosporales > Streptomycetaceae > Kitasatospora > Kitasatospora sp. NPDC056327. The sequence goes on from NZ_JBHJRC010000084.1 coordinate 2,311, forward strand.
GTACCACCATACAGTCACCCGACGACTCGAACACGTGACGCGGACGACATCGCAGGTCGGAGAGGTGGAAGAGGTGTCCCGGGACGGACCGGGACTAAGGTGGCGGGTCATGGAGAACCGTGGTGAGACGCAGGACGACGTGGCGGCCGGCTCGATCGGCGACTGGGCGGCCTGCTCGGCCGATCCGGGCTACCGGGCCGCCGTACTGGACCTGCTCGGCGCCCTCGCGTACGGCGAGCTGAGCGCCTTCGAGCGGCTCGCCGAGGACGCCAAGCTCGCGCCCGACCTGGCCGACAAGGCGGCGCTGGCCCGGATGGCCTCCGCCGAGTTCCAGCACTACCAGCGGCTGCACGACCGGCTCGCCGGGATCGGCGCCGACCCTCAGGAGGCGATGCGGCCGTTCGTCGAGCCGCTGGAGCTCTTCCACCGGATGACCGCGCCCTCGGACTGGCTGGAGGGCCTGGTCAAGGCCTACGTCGGCGACGCCATCGCGACCGACTTCTACCGCGAGGTGGCCGTCCGGCTCGACGACGACACCCGGGACCTCGTGCTCGGCGTCATGTCCGACACCGGGCACGCGCAGTTCGCCGTCGACAAGGTGCGCCGGGCCATCGAGGCCGACCCGCGGGCCGGCGGCCGGCTCGCGCTGTGGGGCCGGCGGCTGATGGGCGAGGCGCTCAGCCAGGCGCAGCGGGTGGTCGCCGAGCGGGACGCGCTCTCCAACCTGCTGGTCGGCGGCGTGCGGGTGCAGGGCTTCGACCTGGTCGAGGTCGGCAAGATGTTCAACCGGATCACCGAGGCGCACACCCGGCGGATGGCGGCGCTCGGCCTGGCCTCCTGACCCCGGGGCCGCGCCCGGCCGTGCCCGCGCCGGGCGGGGATCAGGCGTGCCGGTGGCGCCGGTGCCCGCCCGCCCGGTGGGCGCCCGCGCGGTGCGGGCGGTGGCGGTGCGCCGGCGCCCGGCCGGCGGCGAGGTCGGGCCGGGCCAGCACCGAGGTGATCAGGGCCGAGGCGACCGCCGAGATCGCGATGCTCGCCGCCGGGTACCGGCCGTCCATGGTGAAGTGCGCGATCACCCCGGCGAGCAGCGCCGAGCCCAGGGCGGTGCCCAGGGTCAGGCCGCGGCCGGCCGGGAAGTAGGCGGGCAGCGACACCAGCGCGGTGGCGCCGACGATCACGCCGACGAGGACGAAGGCGAACGTCTCGACCAGCAAGGATGCCTCCCCGGGGTACGGGCCCGCGGCGCTCGGACGGCCGCACTGTCGCCGTACCCCGGGCGTCCCACCCGTACACCCCGGACACGGCGGTGCCCCGCCCCTCGACGGAGGGAGCGGGGCACCGGGAGCACGGCCCGTGGTTCAGAGCGTGCCGAAACCGACCTTGCGCGAGGCCGGCTCGCCGATCTCCACGTACGCCAGGCGGTCGGCCGGGACGATGACGCGGCGACCGTGCTCGTCGGCCAGGCTGAAGAGCTTCGCGGTGCCCTCCAGCGCCTTCGCGACCGCCTCCTGGACCTCATCGGCAGTCTGCGAGCTCTCGATCACGATCTCGCGCGGCGCGTTCTGCACGCCGATCTTGACCTCCACGGCTTCCGTCCCTCCGGGGTTGCAGCCATCCACGCGCGGCACCGGACCGCCCGGGACGGGCGGTGCGCGGCCACCGCGCCGTACGGCTTCACCTTAGAGCACCGGATCGGTACCGAGGCGAGGCTCCGTCGATCACCGGCCCTGGGCGGGGGCCTCCGGCGCCTCGACGTGCGGGTGCATGGGGAAGCCCTTCAGACCGCGCCAGGCGAGGCTGGCGACCAGCCGGACCGCCTCGTCGCGGGGGATCTCCAGCCCCTGCGAGAGCCAGTACCGCGCGGTGATCTGGGCCAGGCCGCAGACGCCCGCGGCGAGCAGCTTGGACTCGGCCTCCGGCAGGTCGGTGTCCTCCTGGATGACCTTGCTGACCAGCGTCGCACTGGCCTCCGCGGCCCGCTCGACCCGTTCGCGCACGGCCGGCTCGTTGGTCAGGTCCGACTCGAAGACCAGCCGGAACGCGCCGGACTCGCTGGAGACGTAGTTGAAGTACGCCTCCATCGTCGCGGCCACCCGCAGCTTGTTGTCGGTGGTCGTCTCCAGTGCCTCGCGGGTCGACTCGACCAGGGCGTCGCAGTGCTTGTCCAGCAGCGCCAGGTAGAGCTCCAGCTTCCCGGGGAAGTGCTGGTACAGGACCGGCTTGCTCACCCCGGCACGGTCGGCGATGTCGTCCATGGCGGCCGCGTGGTAACCCTGCGCGACGAACACCTCCTGGGCGGCACCGAGCAGTTGTTCACGGCGGGCGCTTCGCGGCAGGCGGGCACCGCGCGGGCGCTCCTGCGCCTCCTGGATGGCCGTCACGGCGCTCCTCACTTCACGGGTCGTACGGGGTCGGGCGAGACGACCGATTCTACTTTCGGGTAACCGCGTTCGCGCTTGCCGGGCGCGAGAAATGCGGCGGACCCCCTTGTCAGGAGCCCACAATACGGCGCCCACCACGGCCGTCGGCAGTGCCGGGACCAGGGAGATACCGGGCCGGGACGGGGGAGACGGGGGAGACCTGCGGCCGCCGGACCGTCCACGGGCCGCGGACGCACCGGCTCACCACCATCGTCCACTATGGACCGCGCTGAGCAGCAGATACTCCCGGAGCCGGCCGTCCCGGCGCCGTTCCGCACCGTCGGGGTGCCCGGCGCCGCCCTCGCCGGCTCGTGGCTGCCGGTGCTCCCCGACGCCGGGCACGTCGCGATGACGGAGCACCCCGGCGCCGTCGCCCGCGCGGTGCGCGAACTGCTGCACGGAACCTGACGCCCGTCCTCCCCGGCGGGAGGGCGGGCGCCCGGCGGGGTGCGGCGGATACCCGGTGATCGGCCGCCGTTAACGTCATGATCGGGAAGAGGTCACTCCGGTTCACTCGTTCAGGTGGCAACCAGGCATGTGACCGATGGTTTGCCCCGGGCCGGTCCTACCTTTCTGCTGTCGGACCGAACAGGTGTGGGGGAGGCGCGGCCGCCGGAGGAACCCGGAGGGCGGCCGCGCGAGGGACGCCGGCGGCCGGTGACGGCCGCCGGTCCGGCCGCGGTGCCCGCGGCGCACCGCCTCCTCCGCCCCGGGCCGCCCCCGTGGAGCACGCGCCGAAGCGTCGCCCGCGAGGCGGCCGGGCGCCGACCTGCCCGCGCGGCCGGCACCGCCCGCCCGGCCCACTTCAGCCATCCGCCGATCCGCTCTGCTCTGGAGGTCCCCCGTGCGCGTTGCACTGCTCACCGAGGGTGTGCACCCGCACGCCCGGCGTGGCACCGGCGGCTGGTGCGACCGGCTGGTGGACGGCCTGCGGGAGCACGACTTCGCGTGGTACGTCCTCGACGGCCGGACCGGGCGGGCGGGTCGGTCGGGCGGGGAGGGCCGGGAGGGCCGGGAGGCGCAGGAGGGTGCCGGGCCGGTGGTCCACGGGCTCGCCCGGAGGGACCGCCGCCCGGCCGGCCGCGCGCCCGGCGGGCCGCGCGGGCGCCAGTACGCCGCCGCCCACGAGCGGCTCGTCCGCGCCCTGCTGCACCCCGGCGACCGGGCCGGCTTCGGCCCCGGCCTCCACCGGCTGGCCGAACTCGCGCGGGCGGACCGCGCGCTGTCCGCCTTCCTGCTCTCCGCCCGGGCCCGGCGCACCCTGGAGCGGGTCTGGCGCTCGCCCGGCGCGGACACCTCCGCCGGACAGCCGCTGGTCGGCGACGTCCTGGCCGCCGCCGACCTGCTCGAACAGTGTCTGCGGCCGCTCACCGCGCCCTGGTACGGCACCGGGCCCGGCGGGCTCGGCGCCGTCGACCTCTGCCACGTCGTGGGCGGCGGGCCGGCCGTCCTGCCCGCACTGGTCGCCAGGCAGCTGCACGGCGTGCCGTTCGTGGTCACCGAGCACCTGCTCCACCTGCGCGAGCAGTACCTCGGCCACCGCGGGGCCCCCCACCGGTGGCCGGTCCGGGCCCTGCTGCTCTCCTTCGTCCGGGCGCTCACCGAGGAGACCTGCCGGCAGGCCGCGGTACTGACGCCCGGCAGCGTCCACGACCAGCAGTGGCTGCGGCGCTGCGGGGCCGATCCGGCACGCATCCGGGTGGTGCACGAGGGCACCCCGGAGACGGACCGCCCCGCCGCCGGCCCCGAACCGGCCGTACCCACCCTGGTCTGGGCGGGCGCCCTGGAACCGGGCCGCGACCCGGAACTCGCCCTGCACGCCTTCGCCCTGGTCCGGGCCGAGCTGCCCGCGGCCCGGATGGTCGTCCACGGCGAGGAGACCGTCCCCGGCCACCGGGCGCACTGCGAGGCCGTCGCCGAACGGCTCGGGGTGGCCGGGGCGGTGGTGTTCGCCGGCCGGCTCCGCTCGGCCGCGGACGCCTGGGCGGCCGGCACCGTCGTCGTCTTCTCCGCGCTCACCCGGCGCCGTCCCGGACTGCTGGCGGACGCGATGCTGAGCGGCCGCGCGGTGGTCGCCACCGACGTCGGGACGACCCGCGAGGTGGTCGGCCCGACCGGGCTGGTCGTCCCGCCGCGTGACCCGCAGGCCCTGGCCGGGGCCTGCCTGGCCCTGCTGCGCGACGAGGAGCGCCGGGCCCGGCTCGGGCCGGCCGGCCGCCTGCGGGCGCAGGAACGCTTCGCCGTGGAGCCGGTGACCGCGGCGTTCCGCGAGATCTACCTGGACGTGGTCTCCCGGTGGCCGGCCTTCCCGGCGGCCGCCCCCGACCGGGGGGCGGGCCCGCGCCCCCGGCCGTTCGCGCGGCCGGCGGAGTACTGGCTCACCGACCGCCGCCACGGCGGCCCGGCAGCGGCCGCCGGGCCGCGGGCCGGCGGCGGCGCGGCGGGCGGCGGGGGTGGGGTCGGTTCCGGCGGCGCGGTCGACCCGGGAGGCGATGGCGGAGGTGCCGGGGCGGGGGTGCTCGGGCCGGCGGCGGGTGGTGCGGGACGGAGCTCCGCCCGGGCGGACGGTGCGGCGGTGCGTGGTGCCGGTCCGGACGGCGGGTCGCGGCCCGGTGCGCCGGTGGCGGGAGGCCCGGGGCGGGGCGCGCCGACCGGACCGGGGGGCGACGGTCCCGGGGCGGGCGGCTCCCACCGTCCGCCGGGGCACGTCGGCCGGGCACCGGGCCGGGCCGGGGACGCCGGGAGTGCGGGCCGGGCCGGGGGAGCCCCGGAGGCGGTGGCCGCCACCGTCCCGGTGCGGGGCCGGACCGGCACCGCACCGGGACGGGCGGGGAGTTCCGTGAGTGGGGACGCGGGTGCCGCCGCCGGGGTGCGGTCCCGCACCGGCGAGCCGGGCCGCGCCGCGGGTGGGGACGGTGGTGGCCGGGCCGCCGCCGTCGGGCTGCGGCCCCGCGCAGGCGGGGCAAGGGGGCCCGGGAGCGCGGGCCGCGGGCTGCCGCCCGGCGTCGCCGCCGCGGTGGATCCGTGCGCGGTCCGCCGTCCGGGGAAGGGGGCGTCGGCCGGGGTGGCGGCGGAGGTGCTCCGATGACGGGGCGTGCGGGGACCGGGGACCCGGTCCGGGAGGTGATGGCCGAGCACCGGGCGCTCTGCGAGCGGGCCGTGGACCCGCTGGAGATCGCGGCCGGTCTGGAGGAGGCCGGACTGGGCCCGGCCGCCGCCGCCCGGTGCCGGCACAGCGATCTGTTCGCGCTGGCCGAGGAGCTGTACGCCCGGGTGCCGCGCCGGCCGCCGGCGGCGGAGCCGGCCGCGCCCGCCGAGAGCTGGCAGCGGCGGTCCGCGGTGGCGCTGCGGACGGCGGCGCTGGCCGGGTTCCCGTGCGCGGCGGCGGTGGCGCTCGGCGCCGGCCCGCCCGCCCTGCCGGCGGCGGTGGTGCCGCTCGCGTTCGTCCCGGCGGCCTCCGCCGGGCGGGCGGCGGGGGGACCGGCGGTGCGGGATCCGGCGGCCCGGCGGCGCCGCCGGGCCGCGGCCGTGCAGGGCGCCGGGGTGGCCGCGCTGCTGCTGGCGCCGCTGGCGGTGGCGGCCGGCGGGCCGGAGGAGCGGCGGGTGACGGCCGCGCTGGTGGTGGCCGCCGCGCTGTCGGCCGGCTCGGCGGAGTGGGCGGCCCGGTGGTTCCGGCACGTGGGCCGGGGACACCTGGGCGCGGCGGCGACGCTGGCCGGGTTCCGGTCCCGGATGCGGCCGGTGCTCCCGGTGGCCCTGGCGCTGCACCTGGCGGTGCTGGCGGTGCTGACCTTCGCCGCGCTCGCGGTGCTGACCGCCCTCGCGCCGCGCCCCGGGCCGGGGCACGGCGGCGGTCTGCTGCACCTGGCGGCGGAGGGCGCCGGGCCCGCGCAGTGGGCGGCGCAGGGCGTCACCGGGCTGCTGCTGGTGCTGCCCGCGCTGCTGGCGCGCTGCGGCCGCACGCCGGCCGCCGCGCTGGGCGCGGTGGCCGGGGCGGCGGCCACCGCGGTGCCGGTGCTCCTGTCCGGCCCGTTCGCCGGCCGGGCGGCCGGTGCGGCGGCCGGGGGCGCGGTGGCACTGGCCCTGCTGGTGCACGCGTGGCCGGTGCTGGGGCGTCCCGATGCGCACCGCTGACCGCGGGCCCCGCCGGGCCCGGGGTGCCGCGCCCCCTCGTTCCGCTCGATCTCCCGTTTTTGACTCGGACCCGCCGGACCCTGTCGGGTCCGGCTTCGTGGAAGGACACCCCCGATGAGGGTGCTGCTGCTGGGCGCCGACGGCTTCATCGGCCGTCGGGTCACCGACCGCCTGCTCGTCGATCCGGAGTTGCAGGTGACGGTGCTCGGCCGGCGTGACTCCGCCGACATCCGTTTCGACCTGACCACCGGCAGCCCGGGGGCGCTGGCCCGGTTCCTGGACGCGGTCGCGCCGCAGGTGGTGATCAACTGCGCGGGCGCCACCTACGGCAGCTCGCGCACGCTGATCCGGGCCAACACGCTCGCCGTGGCGACCGTCTGCGAGGGGATCCGGCGCAGCCGGGAGCCCGCCCGGCTGGTGCACGTCGGCTCGGCCGCCGAGTACGGGCCGGTGCCGGGCGGGGTGCCGGTGTCGGAGAGCGCCGAGCCGCGCCCGGTCGGTCCGTACGGGGTGTCCAAGCTGGCCGGTACGGAGCTGGTGCTGGCCTCGGGGCTGGACGCGACGGTGCTGCGGGTGTTCGACGTGGTGGGACCGGGGGCGCCGACCGCCTCGCTGTTCGGCCGGCTGGCCGAGGGGCTGCGGCGGGCACTGGAGCGCGAGGAGTCCCAGGTGCGGATGCCGGACCTGTCCGGATACCGGGATTTCGTGGACGTGCGGGACGTCGCCCGGGCGATCCAGGCGGCCGCGGTCTCGGCCGCGACCGGGGTGATCAACATCGGCAGCGGGCACGCCGTCCGGGCCCGCGAGGCGGCCCAGCTGCTGGTCCGGGCGTCCGGCTTCGAGGGCGCCGTGGTCGAGGAGAACCGGCAGGTCGTGCTGCCCGCGCAGGCCGGCGGGCCGGTCGAGCACGTGCCCGGGCACGTGGCCGCGCACCACCTGCCCGGGCACCGTCCGGCGGAGCCCCGGCCGGGCGAGGGGCGGACCGCCCCGGGCGAGCCGGTGCCGTGGCGGCAGGCGGACGTCCGCACCGCCCGCGACCGTCTCGGATGGCGGACGCAGGTGCCGCTGGAGGAGTCGCTGGGGGACGTCTGGCTGGAGACGGCCTGCCGTGTCTGACCCGGTTCCGGTCCGCGGCCGGCCCCGGCCCCCGCGGACCGGAACCGGTGGCGGGCGGGCCCCGGGGTGCCGTACGGGGGCCCCGTCCGGGGCCCGCCGCGCGGTTCCACCATCCGGCGCGGGCCGTCTCGCCCATCGGACGGGCTGTCTCGGAATACCGGAGCGGAGTGACACTGTTGGCGTAGCAGAGCCACCTCGGTGGCGGAGCAACAACGCCCCCAAGAGGTTGGCCCTGGCCACCTGAACTGACGACCATCGGAGTCCCCGTGTCGCTGCCACCCCTGGTCGAGCCGGCCGACGAGCTCACCGTTGACGAGGTCCGCAGGTACTCCCGCCACCTGATCATCCCCGACGTGGGCATGGCCGGGCAGAAGCGGCTGAAGAACGCCAAGGTGCTGTGCGTCGGTGCCGGTGGCCTGGGTTCGCCCGCGCTGATGTACCTGGCCGCGGCCGGTGTCGGCACGCTGGGGATCGTCGAGTTCGACGTGGTCGACGAGTCGAACCTGCAGCGTCAGATCATCCACGGCCAGTCGGACATCGGCCGCTCCAAGGGCGAGTCGGCGCGCGACTCCGTCAAGGAGATCAACCCCTACGTCGACGTGATCCTCCACGACGAGCGGCTCGACAACTCCAACGTCATGGAGATCTTCTCCGGCTACGACCTGATCGTGGACGGCACCGACAACTTCGCCACCCGCTACCTGGTGAACGACGCCGCGGTGCTGCTCGGCAAGCCGTACGTGTGGGGCTCGATCTACCGCTTCGACGGCCAGGCGAGCGTCTTCTGGGCCGACCACGGCCCCTGCTACCGCTGCCTCTACCCGGAGGCGCCGCCGCCGGGCATGGTCCCCTCCTGCGCCGAGGGCGGCGTGCTGGGCGTGCTGTGCGCGTCCATCGGCTCGATCCAGGTCACCGAGGCGATCAAGCTGCTGGCCGGGGTCGGCGACCCGTTGGTCGGCCGGCTGATGATCTACGACGCCCTGGAGATGAACTACCGCCAGGTGAAGGTCCGCAAGGACCCCGACTGCGCGCTCTGCGGCGAGAACCCGACCGTCACCGAGCTGATCGACTACGAGGCCTTCTGCGGCGCCGTGTCGGAGGAGGCGCAGGCCGCGGCCGCCGGTTCGACGGTCACCTCCAAGCAGCTCAAGCAGTGGCAGGACGACCAGGAGGACATCTTCCTGATCGACGTCCGGGAGCCCGGCGAGTACGAGATCGTCAGCATCCCCGGCGCGGTGCTGATCCCGAAGAACGAGTTCCTGATGGGCAACGCGCTGGAGCAGCTGCCGCAGGACAAGAAGATCGTGCTGCACTGCAAGTCGGGGGTCCGCTCGGCGGAGGTGCTGGCCGTGGTGAAGTCGGCCGGCTTCGCCAACGCCGTCCACCTGGGCGGCGGCGTGCTCGGCTGGGTGAGCCAGATCGAGCCGCACAAGCCGGTGTACTGATCCCCGGGACGTCCCGGGATTCGCGCGAGGGCCCGCTCCGGCGGGCCCTTCCGCGTGTCCGGACGCGGTCGGCCGCCCGGCCCGCGCGCTCCGCCGGCGGGCCGTTCGTCCGGTCGGCCGTTCGTCCCGTCCGGGCGCGTCCGGCGGGAGCGGACGGGACTACAGCGCGCCCTTGCGCTGGAGCACGTTGTAGGAGATCCAGCCGGGCAGCACCGGTAGCCAGAAGGTGAGCGCCCGGTAGAGGAAGACGGCCGGGGTGGCGACCGTCGGCGGCACGTCGGCGACGGTGAGCGCACCGATCAGCGCGACCTCGACCGGGCCGATGCCGCCCGGGGTGGGGATGGCGGAGCCGGCCGCGTTGGCGGTCAGGAAGACCACGGCGACCGCCGAGAAGGAGATCGAACCGCCGAAGGCCTGCACCGAGGCGTCCAGACAGGCGGTGAACGACAGGGTCAGCAGCAGGATGCCGCCGAAGCCGGTGACCAGCTTGCTGGGCGTCTGCATGAGGTCGAGCATCCGCGGCACCACGCCGAAGAACAGCGAGCGCAGCCGGTTCAGCACGAACCGCCGCAGCGGGGCGACCGCCGCGACCACCAGGGCCAGCACGGCGGCGCTCAGCACGCCGATGATCACCGCGCGGGAGGCCGAGAGGTCGCCGTTGGTCTGGCTCCCGGTGATCAGGCCGAAGCTGAACAGCAGCAGCAGGTGCCCGGCCAGACCGGCCAGCTGGGAGGCGCCGACCGAGGCGACCGCCTGCCCGGAGCGGATGCCCGACTTCTGCAGGTAGCGGGTGTTCAGCGCGATGCCGCCGATCGCGGCGGGCGCGACCAGCTTCACGAAGGACCCGGCGAGCTGCGCCGCCACGGTGCGCCGGAACGGCAGCTTCTCCGGCACGAAGCCGGTCAGGCTCATCGACGCGGCGATGTAGGAGAACGCGGCCGCGGCGAGGGCGACCGCCGCCCAGGCCCAGTTCATCTGGGAGAGCCTGAGCTGGGCCGGCTTGACGGTGGTGAGCGTCAGGTAGGCGGCGAAGGTGAGCGCGATCACCATGATCAGCGTCTTGGGCTTGAGCCGCTCCAGCTTGGCCGGCTCCATCGGCGCCTCGGGCGCGATCTGCAGGATCTGGCCGCGCAGCCGGCTCAGCAGGTCCTCGCCGGCCGCCGCGATGTCCTCCTCGGCCTGCTGCTGGGTGCGCTCGCCGGCGGCGACCTGCTCCAGCGCCCTGGCCTGGGCGACGGTCTTGCGTTCCTTGGTGAGCTTCTTCAGGTCGACGCGAGTGGAGCGGCTCATGCCGACCGGCTGCAGCAGCGGCAGCGCCTGGGCGACCCGCTCCGCGCCGAGCACCGTGTTGGCGGTGGCGACCGCCCGCTCGGGGCCGATCCGCAGGGCGAAGGTGGTGATCAGCTGGGCGACGTCGATGCGCAGGGTCAGGTCGGTCGCGGCGATGTCCCCGCCGGAGAGGTTGACCAGGCAGGCCGTCTTCCCGTCGACCACCAGCAGCGACTCGCCGGTGAGCCGGCGGTGGGCGATCCGGCGCTCGTGCAGGGCGGCGACCGACTCCCACAGCGAGGCCATCACCCGGTCGGTGACCTCCTCGTCGGCGAGGTCGTCCAGGGGCCGGCCCTCGACGTTCTCGTAGACCAGGATCGCGGCGTCCGGGCCCAGCTCGGAGGTGGCGACCAGCTGCGGGGCGCGGGCACCGGAGGCGGCGGCCGCGTAGGCGATCAGCGCCTCCTGCTCCAGGGCCTGGCGCAGCGACTGGGGGCTGCGCCGCACCGCCACCGAACGCAGCCGCAGCCGGCGCCAGGCCCGGTAGAAGAAGCCCGAGGCCTGCTGCTCGCGGTCGACGATGTGGACGTCCAGCGGCGGACCGCTCTGCTGGGCGACGAGGTAGCGGCGGGTGCCGCCGGGGGCGTCGGGGGCGCGGTGGGCGCTGGCCGGGGTGAAGCCGACCTTGCGCAGGCCGATCATCAGGTGCTGGCCGGTGGGCCGGATGTTCGGCGAGCCGATCGCGTAGAGGGTGCCGTAGGCGACGGACCAGCCGATCAGCACGGTGAGCAGCAGCGACAGCGGGGTGGTGTAGCCGCCGAGCAGTTCGGTGATGCCGCTGAAGACCACCACCACCCACAGGGCGACCCGCCACCGGGGTCTGCTGGACATGCCGACCGCCGTCATGTAGGCGATCACCGGGGCGAGGTAGCCGTGCACCGGGTCGGTGAGGGTGCCCACCGAGTCCAGCGGGAAGCGGGTCAGGGCGTCCCGGATGTGGTCGGAGGCGCCCTCGGCGACCCACCAGTCGATGCCCAGCGAGACGCCGTACGCCAGCACCGAGGCGAGCACGCCGTCCGCGACCCGCAGGCCGTCGCGCTTGATCAGCCGTTCGACCGCGAAGGCGAGCGGTACGGCCAGCACGGCGACGTTGGAGACCAGGCCGGTGATGGTGGAGAGCACCGGGGAGAAGCGGGGCGCGTTCTCGGCGATGTCGATCTCGATGCCGGTGGTGGTCGAGGTGGCGACGCCGGCGAGCACGAAGACCGCGACGATGCCGAACACGCCGGCCAGGAAGCGGATGAGGTCGGAGGGGCGGTGCGCGCGGGCGGCCAGCAGCGGCTCGTCGACGTCCAGGTGCGGGGTGTCGTCCAGCGCGTCGGGCCGCTCCGGTACGGCCGGCGCGGCGGAGGCGCCCGGTCCGGCCGCGGCGGTCGCGGGAACGGCGGGGGGAACGGTCGCGGGGAGGGTCGCGGGGCCGCCGTCGGCGGTCCCGGGGGCCTGTGGCTGGGTCGGTACGGCGGCGGGGGCCCCGGTCGCGGGGCCGGCCTGCTGCGGGCTCTTGATCATCCGGTCCTTGATCAGGGAGACTTCCGGCGGCGGTCCGGTACCGGCGTCACCGCCGCGAGCCGCGGGCATGCCGTCGGAGGACTCGTCGGAGCCCTCGTCCACACCCACGTCAGCCGTCCCGGTCATCTGGTCTTGTCCTCGTATCACCACTCACCGCCCCGAAGATGGTGGCATGCCGCGGCGCCCCGTGCTGGACAGGGGCCGGATCGGGCGCGGCGGGTCGGGCGCCCGCGGCCCGCGGCCCGGCCGGATGCGGAAGAATGCCGCAGGTGACGCAAGCCCCCGACGACGACGCCCGCGGCGCGCTGCCGCCCTTCGCCGAACTGGTGCTCGACCTGACCGAGCGGATTCCACCCGGCCGGGTGATGACCTACGGGGACGTCGCCGAGTACCTCGGCCAGGGCGGCCCCCGGCAGGTCGGCCGGGTGATGGCCCTGTACGGCGCCGCCGTGCCCTGGTGGCGGGTGATCCGCGCCGACGGCCGGCTGCTGCCCGGCCACGAGCACCGCGCCCTCGCCCACTACGGCGACGAGGGCACCCCGCTGCGCGACCTCGCCGACCCGCCCCGGGTCGATCTCCGGCGCGCCCGCTGGGACGGCGGGCCCGTCCCGGACTGACCCCCGGGGGCGCGGAACGGGCCGGCGGGGGATTGCGCGGAACCCCGTGCGCGGACGGGAATGACGGGGCAGGATCGTAGGCTCGATACGGCGGGCCCCTCGGCGGGCCCGTCCGCAGTTGCCCGAGCACGACCCCCAGGACATCCGTGAGCTCCCCCTACCGTCTGGTGCGCAGCCCCCTCGTGCCGCCCGTCCCGCCCGAGCTCGACGCGTACCAGCGCGCCGTGGCCGAGCACACGGGCGGCCCGCTGCTGGTGCTCGCCGGGCCGGGCACGGGCAAGACCACGACCCTCGTCGAGGCCGTCGCCCGGCGGATCGAGGAGGGCGCCGACCCCGAGCGGATCCTGGTCCTCACCTTCAGCCGCAAGGCCGCCATGGAACTGCGCGACCGGATGGCCGGGCGGCTGTCCGCCACCGCCGCCGGCTCCCGCGCCGCCGCCCCGCAGGCCACCACCTTCCACTCCTTCTGCTACGCCCTGCTCCGCGCCCACCAGGACCCGGCCGACTACGCCGAGCCGCTGCGACTGCTCTCCGGCCCCGAGCAGGACGTGATGGTCCGCGAGCTGCTCGCCGGCGGTGCCGAGGACGCCCGGCGCGGTCGCTCCCGGATCGCCTGGCCGCTGGACCTGCGCGCCTGCCTCACCACCCGCGGCTTCGCCGACGAGGTCCGCGCGGTGCTCGCCCGCAGCCGCGAGCTCGGCCTCGGCGAGGACGAGCTGGCCCGCTTCGCCGAGGGCGTCCGGCGCCCCGACTGGGCCGCCGCCGCGCACTTCCTCGCCGACTACCTGGACGTCCTCGACCTGCGCGGCGTCCTCGACTACGCCGAGCTGGTGCACCGCGCCGTGCTGCTCGCCGAACGCCCCGAGGTCGAACGGGGCCTGCGGGAGCGCTACGACGCGGTCTTCGTCGACGAGTACCAGGACACCGACCCCGCCCAGGTCCGGCTGCTGCGCCGGCTGGCCGGCGGCGGGCGCGAACTCGTCGCCGTCGGCGACCCCGACCAGTCGATCTACGCGTTCCGCGGCGCCGACATCAACGGCATCCTGGAGTTCCCGCAGACCTTCCGGCACACCGACGGCCGCCCCGCCGACGTCAAGGTGCTGCGGGTGTCCCGGCGCTCCGGCGCGGTGCTGCTCGCCGCCGCCCGCGAACTCACCCGCCGGATGCCGATGGGCCGGCTGCCGGCCGACAAGCTCGCCCAGCACCGCGCCCCGCTGCCCGCCCGCGAGGGCGGCCGGGTCGAGGTCCGCACCTACCCCACCCCCGGCGCCGAACTGGACTCGATCGCCGACCTGCTGCGCCGCGCCCACCTGGAGGACGGTGTGCCGTGGGGCGAGATGGCCGTGCTGGTCCGGGCCGGCGCCCGGTCCATCCCCGGGGTGCGGCGGGCGCTCGGCGCGGCCGGCGTCCCGCTGGAGATCGACGGCGACGACCTGCCGCTGCGCGAGGAGCCGGCCGTCGCCCAGCTGCTGACCGCCCTGCGGGTCTGCGCCGAGCAGGCCGTGCGCGACCGGCGGGATGACGACCCCGACGACGACGGTCCCCACGGCGACGGTGCCGACGGCGGGGGCCCCCACGGCGACGGTGCCGAGGGCGAGGGGCCCGACGGCGACGGCCGCGGCGGTCCGGGGGCCGGGCGCCCGGGCACGCCCGACCCGCTCACCACCGACCTCGCGCACGCCCTGCTCACCGGCCCGCTCGGCGGCCTCGACGGCGCCGACCTGCGCCGCCTCGGCCGCACCCTGCGCGAGGAGGAACGCGCCGCCCTGCGCGCCCGGGCCGCCGAACGGTCCCGCGACGCCGCCGCGGAGGCCGTCGGGGAGGCCGCCGGGGACGCCCCGGTGCGCACCGGGGACCCGGGCCCCGCCGCCGTGCCCCGCCCGGCCGGCGATCTCGTCCGCGAGGCCCTCGCCGAACCCGAGCGCCTCGCCGTCCTCGACACCCCCTACGCCCGCCGCGCCCACGACCTCGGCACCCTGCTGCGCAAGGTCCGCGAGGCCCTGGCCGGCGGCTGCACCGCCGAGGACGCCCTGTGGCAGCTGTGGGACGGCTCCCGCCGCTGGCGCGAACGCCTGGAGCGGGCCGCCCTGCGCGGCGGCGCGGCCGGCCGCAACGCCGACCGCGACCTGGACGCCGTCTGCGCCCTGTTCGAGACCGCCGCCCGTGCCGAGGAGCAGGTCACCGGTCACCGCGGCGCCCTCGACCTGCTCGCCGAGCTGGAGGCCCAGGACATCGCCGCGGACACCCTCACCGTGCGCACCGTCCGCCCCGAGGCCGTCCGGCTGATGACCGCCCACCGCGCCAAGGGCCTGGAGTGGCGGCTCGTCGTCGTCGCCGGCGTCCAGGACGGGCTCTGGCCCGACCTGCGCCGCCGCGGCTCCCTCCTGGAGGCCGACCGGATCGGCCGCGACGGCCTCGCCGAACCGCTCACCCCCGCCGCCCTGCTCGCCGAGGAGCGCCGCCTCTTCTACGTCGCCGCGACCCGCGCCAGGGACCGGCTCGTCGTCACCGCCGTCAAGGCCCCCGCCGACGACGGCGACCAGCCGTCCCGCTTCCTGCGCGAGCTCTACCGGGAGGACGTCGACCCCGCGACCGGTCGGGTGCTGCGCCGCACCCCGCCGGTCACCGTCGAGGACGTCACCCACCGCCCGCGCCGTCCGCTCGCCGTGCCCGCGCTGGTCGCCGAGCTGCGCGCGGTCACCGTCGACCCCGCCCGCGCGCCCGAACTGCGCCGCGCCGCCGCCGAACGGCTCGCGGTCCTCGCCCTCGCCACCGACGACGAGGGCCGTCCGCTGGTGCCCGCCGCCCGCCCCGAGGCCTGGTGGGGACTGGACGACCCGACCGCCGCCGCCGACCCGCTGCGCGACGCCGCGCTGCCGGTCCGGCTCTCCGGCAGCGGCCTGGAACAGCTGGAGAGCTGCTCGCTCCAGTGGTTCCTCGACAAGGAGGTCAGGGCCCGGGGCACCTCCTCCGCCGCACAGGGCTTCGGCAACGTCGTGCACGCCCTCGCCGACGAGGTCGGCTCCGGGCGGACCCCCGCCGACCTCGCCGTCCTCATGGAGCGGCTGGACACGGTCTGGGACGCGCTGGCCTTCGACGCTCCCTGGAAGTCCCACCAGGAGAAGACCGAGGCCCGCGCCGCCCTCGAACGCTTCCTCACCTGGCACGTGATGGCGCGCGGCCGCGACCTGGTCGCCACCGAGCACGGCTTCGACGTCACCCTCGACGCCGGCGGCGTCCAGGTGCGGATCCGCGGCTCGATGGACCGGGTCGAGAAGGACGAGGCCGGGCGCGCCTACGTCGTCGACTTCAAGACCGGCAAGCAGACGCCCACCGACCGGTCCCTGCCCGAGCACAAGCAGCTCGCCGTCTACCAGCTCGCCGTCCGCTCCGGCGCCCTCAACGGGCTGCCCGGCTTCGACGAGGCCGGCCCCGGCTCCGGCGGCGCCGAACTCGTCCAGCTGCGCAAGCCCGACAAGGCCGTCCCCGAAGCGCCCAAGGTCCAGCGGCAGGACCCGCCCGAGGGCGCCCCGTGGATCGAGAACCTGCTCGCCGACGCCGCCGGGCGGATCCTCGCCGAACGCTTCGTCCCGCAGACCGGCAGCGCCTGCGACCGCTGCTCCTTCCGCCGCAGCTGCTCCGCCCAGCGCGACGGCGCCCAGCTGGTGGAGTAGCCGGCCGGGGGCCGGGCCGCGGCGGCCCGGGTAGCGCACGCAACACGTGGCCGTCGCCACAGCGGCGCCCGGGCTGTCGGCGCCCCCCGTTACCGTTGCGTGGTGACCGCCGTGCTCAGCCATCCCGACCAGCTCAAGGAACTGCTGGGCATCCCCTTCAACCCGGAGCAGATGGCGGCCATCGGCGCCCCCCTGCGGCCGGCCGTCATCGTGGCCGGCGCCGGCTCCGGCAAGACCACCGTGATGGCCGCCCGGGTCGTCTGGCTGGTCGGCTCCGGTGCCGTCCGCCCCGAGCAGGTCCTCGGTCTCACCTTCACCAACAAGGCCGCCGGCGAGCTCGCCGAACGGGTCCGCGCCGCCCTGCGGCTCGGCGGCGTCGGCGAACCCGCCTTCGGGGAGCGGGGGGCCGCCGACCCCGGCGGCGAGGCGCTCGGCGAGCCCGAGATCTCCACCTACCACGCCTTCGCCGGCCGCCTCCTCAAGGAGCACGGCCTGCGCATCGGCATCGAACCCGACGTGCGGCTGCTCGCCGACGCCACCCGCTTCCAGCTCGCCGCCAAGGTGCTGCGCACCGCCCGCGGCCCCTTCCCCGCCCTCACCGGCACCTTCGCCAACCTCGTCGCCGACCTCACCGCCCTCGACGGCGAACTCGCCGAGCACCTCGTCGACCCCGCCGCCCTGCGCGCCTTCGACGAGGACCTGCTCGACGCCCTCGCCGGCGTCCGACTCACCAACGAGGACCTGCGGGCCGTCCCCGCCACCGCCCGCGCCCGGCTGGAACTGCTGCGCCTGGTCGAGGACTACCGGCGGCGCAAGAGCTCCGCCGGCCTGATGGACTTCGGCGACCAGATCGCCGCCGCCGCCCGGCTCGCCCAGCAGCGGCCCGAGGTCGGTGCCCTGCTGCGCGACCAGTACCGGGTGGTGCTGCTCGACGAGTACCAGGACACCTCCGTCGCCCAGCGCCTGATGCTCGCCGGCCTCTTCGGCGCCGGCCCCGAACAGGCCGCCGGCCCCGGGCCGGGCGGCGAGCACCCGGCGACCGGCCGGAGCGCCGCCCCGGGCCACCCCGTCACCGCCGTCGGCGACCCCTGTCAGGCCATCTACGGCTGGCGCGGCGCCTCCGTCGCCAACCTCGACGACTTCCCCCGGCACTTCCCCAACGCCGACGGCACCCCCGCCGGCCGGTACGCGCTCAGCGAGAACCGCCGCAGCGGCGGCCGGCTGCTCGCCTTCGCCAACACGCTGGCCGCCCCGCTGCGCGCCATGCACGAGGGCGTCGAGGCGCTGCGCCCCGCCCCCGGCGCCGAGACCGACGGCCTGGTGCGGGCCGCGCTGCTGCCCACCCACGCCGAGGAGATCGACTGGCTGGCCGACGAGATCGCCCACCTGGTGCGCACCGGCACCGCCCCCGGGCGGATCGCGGTGCTGTGCCGGGGCGGCGCGGCCTTCCCCGACGTGCAGGCCGCCCTCGTCGCCCGGGAGGTGCCGGTCGAGGTGGTCGGCCTCGGCGGGCTGCTCCACCTGCCCGAGGTCGCCGACCTGGTCGCGGTCTGCGAGGTGCTCCAGGACCCGACCGCCAACGCCGCCCTGGTCCGGCTGCTGATCGGCCCGCGCTGGCGGATCGGCCCGCGCGACCTCGCCCTGCTGGGCCGGCGCGCCGCCGAACTCGTCCGCACCGAGCGCCCCGAGGGCGTCGAGCCGCTCGCCGCCGCCGTCGCCGGGACCGACCCCACCGAGGTCGTCTCGCTCGCCGACGCCCTGGAGACCTTCCTGGACGCCGACGATTCGCAGGACCTCGCGTTCTCCGCCGAGGCCCGGGTCCGCTTCGCCCGGCTCGCCCGCGAGCTGCGCGAGCTGCGCCGCTCGCTCGCCGAGCCGCTGATGGACGTGCTGCACCGGGTCCTCGCCGTCACCGGCCTGGAGGTCGAACTCGCCGCCTCCCCGCAGGCGCTGGCCGCCCGCCGCCGGGAGACCCTGCACGCCTTCCTCGACGTCGCCGCCTCCTTCGCCGACCTCGACGGAGACCCCGGCCTGGCCGCCTTCCTCGGCTTCCTGCGCGCCGCCCAGGAGCACGACCGCGGCCTGGACGCCGGCCTGCCCGGCGGCGAGGACACCGTGAAGGTCCTCACCGCGCACAAGTCCAAGGGTCTGGAGTGGGACGTCGTCGCCGTCCCCGGCCTGGTCAGGGGCGCCTTCCCGTCCTCCTCCCCGCGCGAGCGCTGGACCAGCACCAAGCGCGTCCTGCCGCACGCCCTGCGCGGCGACGCCGCCACCCTGCCCGACGTGCGGGGCGGCTGGAACGCCAAGGCCGTCAAGGAGTTCCGGACCGCCCTCGCCGACCACTCGGCCACCGAGGAACTGCGCCTGGGCTACGTCGCGTTCACCCGCCCCCGGGCCCTCCTGCTCGCCTCGGGGCACTGGTGGGGGCCCAGCCAGAAGTCCCCGCGCGGCCCGTCCGACTTCCTGGAGCAGCTGCGCGAGCACGCCGAGCGGCCCGGCAACGGCGCGATCGACGTCTGGAGCGACCCGCCCGCCGAGGGCGAGGAGAACCCGGCGCTCGCCGCCCCCGTCGAACGCCCCTGGCCGCTGCCGCTGGACCCGGCCGCCCAGCAGGCCCGCCGCCGGGTCGCCGAGGTCGTCCACCGCCGGCTCGCGGGGGAGCCCGCCCCCGGACCCGAGCCGATGGGCGCCGAGGACCGCCGGCTCGTGGAGTCCTGGGACCGCGACCTGACGGCGCTGCTCGGCGAGCTCGAACGCTCCCGCAGCCGGGTCCGGGAGGTGCCGCTGCCCGCCTCGCTCTCCGCCACCCAGCTGCTGCGCCTGGCCGCCGACCCGGACGGCTTCGCGCACGACCTGGCCCGGCCGATGCCCCGCCCGCCGCAGCCCGCGGCCCGGCGCGGCACCCGCTTCCACGCCTGGGTGCAGTCCCGGATCGAACCGTTGATGCTGATCGGCCCGGGGGCGCTGCCCGGCGCCGACGACGACGGCATCGAGGACGAGCAGGACCTGGAGCGCCTCAAGGAGGCGTTCCTGCGCACCCCGTACGCCGACCGGGAGCCGCTGCGCGTCGAGGCGCCGTTCCACCTGGTGCTGGCGGGCCGGGTGGTGCGCGGCCGGATCGACGCGGTCTACCGCTCCGGTGACGACGGGTCAGAATTCGGCGGCGCGTCACGCTACGAAGTGGTGGACTGGAAGACGCACCGCGAGGAGACCGCGGATCCGCTCCAACTCGCCGTCTACCGGCTGGCCTGGGCCGAACAGTGCGGCGTCCCGCCGGAGCAGGTCACGGCCTCCTTCCTGTACGTCCGCAGTGGCCGGATCGAACAACCCGCAGGACTTCCCGGCCGAAAAGAGTTGGAACGGCTCCTGATCGGGAACAGTGAAGAATGAGTCACGCAGAGCATTCAAGTCATCACGGCATCGGGCGAAACCTGTGCGTAGTGCACGTTTCGCGCATATTGTGGGGTCGGTAACCGGTCAACCCCCGAGCTCCGGCCGCCAGCGAGGCCCGCATTCCCTAACCCTCAGTCATCACCGCAGGTGCCCCAGGGCATCGGCGTCTTCTGCTGGAGAACCGAAGTTGAGCGCGACCGGATGGATCAGAGAACGGTTCGCCGGGCCGACCCCGGGAACCTCACCCGGCGCGACCGGCACCTGGCCGAGGACGGCACTGTCGCTGCCGTTCATCGGCATGGCGCTGGTCGTCGTCCTCGACTACTTCACCGACGCCGCGGTGACCGTCGAACCGGCACTCACCGCCGTCCCCGCGCTGGCCGCCGTGGTCAGCCGGCGCACCTGGTACCCCCTCGCCATCGGCGCCCTCACCGAGGCCGCCGCGTTCCTCATGGCCGTCCACAACGACGTGCTCGGCGAGTCCGTGCACAGCGCCACCGTCTTCGCCATCGTCCTGGTCGCCGCGATCGGCTGGGTCAGCGCCACCCTGAGGCTCCGCCAGGAACGCCTCCTGGCGGACGCCCAGCTCGTCGCCTCGATCGCCCGCCGCGTCCTGCTGCGCCCGGTCCCCGACCGGGTCGGCACCGTGCGCGCCGCCGTCCACTACGCGGCCGCCGCCGCCCACGCCCGCATCGGCGGCGACCTCTACGAGGTCGTCAACACCCGGCACGGCGTGCGCGCCGTCGTCGGCGACGTGCGCGGCAAGGGCCTCGGGGCCGTCGAGACCGCCGCCGCCGTGCTCGGCGCCTTCCGGGAGGCCGCCCACCAGGAGGCCGCCCTCGACAAGGTCGCCGGCTGGCTCGCCGACAGCCTCGACCGGGCTCTGCACGAGAACGACCACCCCGGCGTGGAGGAGGAGTTCGTCACCCTCGTCCTCATCGGCGTGCGCCCCGACGGCACCGCCGAGATCGTCAACTGCGGCCACCCCGCCCCGCTGCTGCTGCGCGGCACCGAGGCCGTCCGCCCGCTCGAACTCGCCGAGACGGTGCCCCCGCTCGGTGTCCTGGACCCCGCCGACGTCCGCCCCCCGGTCCACCGGGTGCCGCTGCGCCCCGGTGACCGCGTCCTGCTCTTCACCGACGGCGTCATCGAGGCCCGCGACCGGGCCGGCGTCTTCTACCCGCTCGCCGAACGCCTCCCGCGCTGCGCCGCCGGCGGCGGCCCCGTCGACGTGCTGCGCAGGCTGCACGAGGACGTGGTGCGCCACGTCGGGCGCCAGCTCGGCGACGACGCGGCCATGCTGCTCCTGCAGTACGAGCCGCCCCCGGCCGCCGCACTCCCGCCGGCCGCCACCGCCACCGTGACCGTCCCCGCCGCTCCCGACCGGGCGCCCGCCACGCTCACCGCGCACGTCCCCCAGCAGAACGGCCACCTGTCCCGGCAGTGAGCCGGGCGGTGGCCGTTCCGGCCGGCGCCGCTGCCGGGCGCCCGGTGTCCGCCGCCGACCGGGTGTCCGCTGCTGCCCGGGAGTCCCCCGCGTCCCCTACAACGACACCCGGACCACCAGCGGACGGTGGTCCGACACCCCGGTGTGCGGCGCGGACGCCGGGCCCACCGCCTCCCGGGGCACCCCCACCGCCAGTACGTGGTCGAACTGCACGGTGGGCCGGTGCGCCGGATAGGTCGGCGTCCGGGCCAGGTCGGCCCAGCCCGCCAGCCGCGCCCGCGGCTCCCGCACCCGCCGCCGGCGCGGCTCCAGCAGCGCCGGGCGGGCGCGCCGGGCCTGCCGCAGCTCGCGCACCCGCACCCGCGGGGCCGAGCGCTCCAGCGCGCTCGCCCCGCCCAGCACCGTGCGCGGGACCGCGCCCACCAGGTTGAAGTCGCCCAGCACCAGGTACGGCTGTGGCAGGTCGGCGATCCACCGGCGGATCGCCGCCAGCTGCGCCATGTTCCAGCCCGGCACGAACGACAGGTGCGCCGCCACGACGGTGAACGGCCCCCGGTCGCCCTCCAGCACCGCCGCCAGCGCGGCCCGCGGCTCGTCCGGAACCGGGGTCAGCCCGCGCCGCCCGGCCACCCGCAGCGGCAGCCCGAACGGCGCCGGGGCGAACCGCCGGGCCCGCCAGTGCCGCACCGGCAGCCGGGTCAGCAGCGCGGTGCCGTAGGCGGGCGGTCCGCCGTCGGCGGCGTGGGCCGGCCCGTACACCCGGATCCCGGCGGGCGCCGAGGGCTCCGGCAGCCAGCCCGCCACCGGCGCGGGCCGGCCGTGCAGGGCGGCGGCGAAGCGCCAGTCGGCGGCGCCCATCGCGGCGGCGGCGACGGCGGCCTGGTCGGTGCCCCCGGAGCGGGCCTGGTGGCGGTCCACCTCCTGGAGCGCCAGGACGTCGGCGTCCAGCGCGGCCACCGCCTGCGCCAGCGGCCCTCCGGGGTCGGCCGGGAAGGGCCGCGGGGCGCCCTCGGGCGTCAGCGGCTGACCGTGCAGCAGATTGAAGGTGGCGATGCGCAACTGGCTCACGGGACCCGACGTTACCGGGCGCGGGTGCCGGCCCGCCGGGGAACCGGGGCGGCCCGTTCCCGTCCGGCTGCCCCTTCGGGCCGTCACGGTTTGACCCGATGGGCATACCCGGTATACATACTCGGTATGTCCATCCGCCACGGCCTGCTCGCCCTGCTCGACCAGGGGCCGAGCTACGGCTACCAGCTGAGAACCGAGTTCGAGGCGCGCACCGGCGCCACCTGGCCGCTGAACGTCGGCCAGGTCTACACCACCCTGTCCCGTCTGGAACGCGACGGACTCGTCGAACCCGCCGGGGAGGACGACGAGGGCCACCAGTTCTACGCCGCCACCGAGGCCGGCCGCGCCGAACTGCGCACCTGGTTCGACACCCCGGTGCCGCGCACCAACCCGCCGCGCGACGAACTCGCCATCAAGCTCGCGATGGCCGTCACCGTCCCCGGCGTCGACGTGCCCGCCGTCGTCCAGGGCCAGCGCCGGCACAGCATCAAGGCCCTCCAGGACTACACCCGCCTCAAGGCCCGCGCGCTCGCGGGCGAGGGCCGGCCCGGCGCCGCCGCGCAGCCCGCCGCCGACCTCGCCTGGCTGCTCGTCCTGGAACAGCTCATCTTCCAGACCGAGGCCGAGGTCCGCTGGCTCGACCACTGCGAGACCCGGCTCGCCCAGCACGCCGAGGTCGAACAGGCCCGCGCCGCCGCCGGGGAACGGGACGGCGCGCCCGCGCCCACCCGGTTCGGCCGCCGCACCAAGGTCTGAGCGACCCCCGCCCCGCGGGCCCGCGGGGCCCGCCACAGCAAACGAACCACGGCCCGCCCGCGCCACCTCGCGACGGGCCCCACCCAGCAGGGGGAAACGTGTCCCACACCGGTCCGAGCGGGAACGGCGCAGCCGCCGTCCTGCACCTGGACAACGTCACCCGGGTCCACGGCCAGGGCGCCGCCGAGGTGCAGGCCCTCCGCGGCGTCGACCTCAAGGTCCACCCCGGGGAGTTCGTCGCCGTCATGGGGCCCTCCGGCTCCGGCAAGTCCACCCTGCTGACCCTCGCGGGCGGCCTCGACACCCCGAGCGGCGGCCAGGTCCTCGTCGAGGGGACCGCCCTCGGCGGCCTCACCCGCAAGAGGCTCGCCGAGATCCGGCGCCGCTCCGTCGGCTACGTCTTCCAGGACTACAACCTGATACCGGCCCTCACCGCCGCCGAGAACATCTCGCTGCCGCGCGAGCTCGACGGCGTCTCCGGCCGCGCCGCCCGCCGCGAGGCCCTCGCTGCACTGGAGGAACTCGGCATCCCCGAACTCGCCGACCGCTTCCCCGACGACATGTCCGGCGGCCAGCAGCAGCGCGTCGCCATCGCCCGCGCCCTCATCGGCGACCGCCGCCTCGTCCTCGCCGACGAACCCACCGGCGCCCTCGACTCCACCACCGGCGAGGCCGTCCTCGCCGTCCTGCGCGCCCGCTGCGACGCCGGCGCCGCCGCCATGATGGTCACCCACGAGGCCCGGCACGCCGCCTGGGCCGACCGCGTCGTCTTCCTCCGCGACGGCCGCATGGTCGACGAGAGCGCCAGCCAGGACGCCGGCAGCCTGCTCGTCGCGGCCGCCGCCAACGCGAAGGGTCCGGTGGGGGAGTGAAGCCCGGTTCCTGGCGGGTCGCCCTGCGCATCGCCCGCCGCGACGCCCTGCGCGCCAAGGGCCGCAGCGCCCTGGTGATCGCGATGGTCGCGCTGCCCGTCCTCGGCGTCGCCGGCGCCGACGTCGTCTTCCGCAGCGCCGAACTCGACCCCGGCGAGAAGGCCGTGCGCGTCATGGGCCAGTCCGCCGCGGAACTCCGGATGCTCGAACGCGGCTCCACCGTCCTGCAGACCCCGGACCCGGAGGACGACTTCCGGATCGAGAACCCCGCCGACGACAAGCCGGCCGGCACCGAGGCCGTCCGCACCCCCGAGCAGCGGCGCAGCCTCGACACCGACCCCGCGGTGCTCGCCGGGCAGCTCCTGCCCGGTGCCGTCCTCGTGCCGGTGCGGCAGGGCCCCTACGTGGCCGTCACCACCGCGGAAGGCCTCGCCAACGCCCAGATCAGCGAGATGGACCTCACCGACCCGGTCTGGCGCGGACGCGTGAACATCGTCAAGGGCCGCACCCCGGGGGCCGGCCACGAGGTCGCCGTCACCCAGGAGTTCCTCGACACCTCCGGCCTGCGGATCGGCGACCGGACCGCCCCGCGCGGCCTCGAAGCCACCCCCTTCACCATCACCGGCGTCGCGGAGTACCCCGGCAACCTGCGCGCCGTCACCGTCATCGGCCGGCCGGGCACGCTGATCGAGCCGCTCAGCAAGCGGCCCGGCAGCGAGGACTGGAAGGGCCGCTACGCCGCCGGCGAGGGCTACCGCTGGGAGGTCAAGCTCCCCGACGGCGGGTCCATGACCTGGTCCAAGGTCCTCGAACTCAACAAGTACGGGTTCACCGTCGCCTCCCGGGCCGTGTTCCTCGACCCGCCCGCCCGCTCCCAGGTGCCGTTCTACGTCAAGGAGGACAGCGAGGGCGGCGGCGGCACCCGGACGGCCTTCCTCGACCGCAGGGCCGTCGTCGTCGGCGCCACCGTGATGGGCATGGCGCTGCTGGAGATCGTCCTGCTCGCCGGCCCCGCCTTCGCCGTCGGAGCCCGGCGCTCCCGCCGGCAGCTCGGTCTGCTCGCCGCCGGCGGCGGCGACCGCGCGCAGGTGCGGGCCGTCGTCCTCGGCGGCGGCGTCGTCCTCGGCATCACCGGCGCCGCGGTCGGCCTCGCCGGCGGCATCGGCATCGTCGCCCTGCTGCGCACCAGGACCGAGGAACTCGGCGGCGAGCGGTTCGGCCACCTCGACCTCCAGCCGCTCGACCTGCTCGCCATCATGCTCATCGGCCTGGTCACCGGCCTGCTCGCGGCCGTCGTCCCGGCGGTCCAGGCCTCCCGGCAGGACGTCGTCGCAGCGCTGACCGGCCGTGACACCCTCAAGCCGCCCAGCCGCAGGCTCGCCCTGCTCGGCCTCCTCATGCTCGGTGCCGGCACCGCCCTCGCCCTGCTCGGAGCCACCGGCCGCTTCGGCGGCCGCGCCGTCGCCGTCCTGGGCGGATCGGCGGTCGCCGAACTCGGCATGGTCGCCCTCACCCCCTACCTGGTCGGCCTCTTCGGCCGGCTCGGCCGCTGGCTGCCGCTCGGCCCCCGCCTCGCCCTGCGCGACTCCGTGCGCCACCGCGGCCGCACCGCGCCCGCCGTCGCCGCCGTGATGGCCGCCGTGGCCGGCTCCGTCGCCGTCGGCGTCTACGGCGCCAGCACCGACGAGGAGCTGCGACTGCAGTACACGGCCGTCGGCCCGGCCAACGCGGTCCTCGTGGCCAACGGCTGGGGCGCCGCGTCCGACGGCTCGATGCTGCCCCGGATGCGCGGCGCCGTGCAGGACAGCATCCCCGGGCTCGGCGAGCGCGCCGACGTGCAGCGGGTCGGTTTCCCCGGCGACTGCGGGAGCCCCCGGGCCGGCGGCTGCGGCTACGTCAGGGTCGCCGTGCCCGAGGAGCGCCGCTGCCCGGCCGACGGCAGGGGAGCGGAGAAGCTCACCCAGTCCGAGCGCGAGCGGATCGTCGCCGAGGACCCGCGCTGCCGGCAGACGGAGATCGTCCGGGGCAGCCGCTTCGGTGACGTCCAGGCCGGCGACGCCAGGCTGCTGCGCAACCTCTACGGGAGCGACGACCCGGCCGGCGCGCAGGCGCTCGCGGCCGGCAAGGCCGTGGTCTTCGACGAGCGCCTCGTCAAGGACGGCAGGATCACGATCGACATCGAGATGATGCCCGCACCCGACGAGGTGGTCAGCGCCGCGGACCAGGAGGCGCGCGTCCAGCACGTCAGCGTCGAGGCGTTCCTCCTCGCCCCGCCGGTCAACCCCGGAGGCGACGCCGTCCTCAGCCCCGAGACCGCCCGCCGCCTCGGCTTCGTCACCAGCGACGCCGGATCGGTCTGGCTGCCCGCGTCCGCGCCCGGCGAGGGCGCCGAGCAGAAGGCCCGCGCCGGCCTCGCCAAGCTGTCCGACGGTGTCACCTTCGAGGTCGAACGCGGCTACGAGTCCGAGAACGAACTCGTCACCCTCGGCCTGACCGTCTTCGCCGGCCTGGTCGCGCTCGGCGCGGCCGGCATCGCCACCGGCCTCGCCGCCGCCGACTCCCAGCGGGACCTGACCACCCTCGCCGCGGTCGGCGCCGCCCCGGGGGTCCGGCGGACCCTCTCCGGCTTCCAGTGCGGCGTGATCGCCGCGATGGGCGCCCTGCTCGGCGCCGTCGCAGGGGTCGTGCCCGCGGTGGCCCTGCGCAAGGTCGAGGCGGTGTCGGCGGCCTACCCCGGGATGAGCCTCCAGGAGAAGGTGGCCAAGGAGGCCCTGGTCTTCCCGTGGGCCAACATCGGCGGCACCGTGATCCTGCTGCCGCTGCTCGCGGTGGTGCTGGCCACGCTGCTCACCCGCTCGCGGATCTCGCTGCTGCGCCGCACCCACTGAGCGGCCCGCTCCCGCACCGGTCCGCACGGCAACGGTGCGGGCCGCACGGCACCGGTGCGCACCGCCCCGGTCCGCCGCCCCCGGACGCCCTCGCGCGTCCGGGGG
>NZ_JBHJRC010000085.1:0-28586 GCF_042261735.1 Kitasatospora sp. NPDC056327
GTGAACCCGGCGGCCGCGGCGGGCGGCGGTGCTCAGCCGAGCAGTCCGGCCATCCAGGACTCGATGTCCGGCACCGTGCGGGGCAGCGCGCCGGACATCAGCCGCGCGCCGTCGGCGGTGACGACCAGGTCGTCCTCGATCCGGATGCCGAGGCCGCGCAGTTCGGCGGGCAGCGTCTCGTCGTCGGGCTGGAGGTAGAGGCCGGGCTCGACGGTGAGCACGTGGCCCTCCTCCAGGACGCCGTCCAGGTACGTCTCGGCCCGGGCCCGGGCACAGTCGTGGACGTCCAGGCCGAGCATGTGGCCGGTGCCGCACAGGGTGTAGCGGCGGTAGACGCCGCTGTCCTCGGCGAGCGCCTCCTCGGCGGACACCGGCAGGACGCCCCAGTCGGCGAGGCCCTCGGCGATGACCCGGGCGGCCGCGGCGTGGAAGTCGCGGAAGCGGGCGCCGGGGCGCAGCGCGTCGATGCCGGCCTGCTGGGCGGCGAGGACGAGCTCGTAGGCCTGCCGCTGGACGGGGTTGAAGGTGCCGCCGAGCGGGATGGTCCGGGTGATGTCGGCGGTGTAGAGGGTGTCGGTCTCCACACCGGCGTCGAACAGCAGCAGGGCACCGGGGTCCAGGGCGCCGTCGTTGCGGATCCAGTGCAGGACGCAGGCGTGGGCACCGGAGGCGGCGATGGTCTCGTAGCCGATGCCGTTGCCCTCGGCGCGGGCGCGCAGGTTGAACACCCCCTCGATCCAGCGCTCGCCGCGGTGGTGGCGCAGGGCGGCGGGCAGGGCGCGGACGACGTCCTCGAAGCCGAGCACGGTGTGGTCGACGGAGAGCTGGAGCTGCTCGACCTCCCAGGCGTCCTTGACCAGCCGCAGCTCGGACAGGACGGCGGCGAACAGGCCGTCGGCCTCGGCGAGCGCGGGTGCGCCGGGGCGGCCGGTGGCGGCGTCGAGCTCGGGGTCGACGCCGGCCAGCACGCGGGTGGCGGGCTGCGGGCCGGTGAGCAGCTTGTCCAGCTCGTCGAGGTGCTCGACGCGGACGCCGGTGAGCCGGGCGGCCTCGTGGAGGTCGGGGCGGCGGCCGACCCAGAACTCGCCGTAGCGGCGGTCGCGGAAGAACTCGGCGCCGCGCACCGGGTCCCCGCCGCGCGGCGAGCGGGGGCGCAGGTAGAGGACGGGCTCGTGGCCGTCGGTGCCGGCCGGCTCCAGGACGAGGACGTGGCCGACCTGGTCCTCCCCGGTGAGACCGGTGAGCCAGGCGTAGGCGCTGTGCGGGCGGAAGCGGAAGTCCACGTCGTTGCTGCGGACCTTCAGCCGGCCGGCCGGGACGACCAGGCGCTCGCCGGGGAAGGCGGCCGAGAGCCGGGCGCGGCGGCCGGGGGTGACGGCGTGGCCGGGGACGCGGTCGTCGGCGGGAAGCGGGGTGGCGGCCCAGGAGGTGCCCATGAAGGCGTTGAGCGCGGGGGAGACGGGGAGGTCGTGGCTTCCGGTGTTGAGGCCGGTCTGACGGAGGGTCACCGGGTGCTCCTAAGCGGGTGGTGCGGAATCTGGGGAGGTGGGGGGTGGCACGGACACAGGTCGGTAACGGGTGGCGCCACCTCTTGTGCAGTGCAATTTCACATTACTATGTTACGGGTCACACCGCGGAGCGGCTAGACCCCATGAGGTCGCCCTCCGCGGCAGGTCCCGGATCCACCCCCGGGGCGGACGACGGGCCTTCACGGCGGGCCCCCCACTGCGGAGTCAGATATGAACAGGCGTACCCAGACCGCCATCGCGGCGGCCATCGCGGCGGCACTCTCCCTCGGCCTCGCGGCCTGCGGTGACAAGGACAAGGACGACAGTTCCGGCGAGAGCAACGCGGCCTCCACCCGGGCCCCGGGCGCCGAAGCCGGCGCCGTCGTGGGCGGTACGCCGGTCAAGGGCGGCACCCTCACCGTGCTGACCAACCAGGACTTCGCCCACCTCGACCCGGCCCGCAACTGGGTGCTCCCGACCATGGACTTCGGCACCCGGCTGCTCTACCGCACCCTGGTGACCTTCAAGTCCGCGCCCGGCGACGCCGGCAACGAGATCGTCCCGGACCTCGCCACCGACGTGGGCCGGCCCTCCGACGGCGGCAAGACCTGGACCTTCACCCTGAAGGACGGCCTCAAGTACGAGGACGGCACCCCGATCAGGTCGGCCGACGTCAAGTACAACGTCGAGCGCTCGTTCTCCCCGGACCTCACCGGCGGCCCCGACTACGCCGCCCAGTACCTGGCCGGCGGTGAGAACTACAAGGGCCCGCTGAACGGCGAGCACCTGCCCAGCATCGAGACGCCGGACGACAGGACGATCGTCTTCCGTCTGAAGCGCCCGGTCGCCGAGTTCTCCTACACCGCGGCGATGCCCACCTTCGCCCCGGTGCCGCAGTCCCAGGAGAAGGGCACCCAGTACGACATGCGGGTGTTCTCCTCCGGCCCGTACAAGATCGAGACCTACGACCGCGGCAAGCAGCTGGTGCTGGTCCGCAACACGAACTGGGACCAGGCCACGGACACCGTCCGCAAGGCCTACCCGGACAGGATCGTGGTGACCCAGGGCCTCAAGGGAGGCCAGGCCGACGACCGCATCATCGCCAGCGACGGCGCGGACGCCAGCACCATCGAGATGCCGTGGATGCGCCCCGAGTCGGTCTCCAAGGTGCTGCCCAAGCCGGACGTCAAGTCCCGGATGGTCGCCGAGCGCACCGGCTGCACCGACAGCCTCTACCTGAACACCTCAAGGGCGCCGTTCGACGACCCGAAGGCCCGCGAGGCGATGATGTGGGCGGTCGACCGCGAGGCCCAGGTCACCGCGTTCGGCGGCCCGGCGCTCACCGACATCGCCACCACCTACCTGCCCCCGTCGATGACCGGCGGCGTCAAGTCCGACCCGCTGAAGATCCCGGCCGCCGGCGACCCGGAGAAGGCCAGGGCGCTGCTCAAGGAGGCCGGCAAGACCGACCTCAAGGTCTCGCTCACCGTCTCGCTCGGCGACAAGACCCGCGCCGAGGCGATCCAGCAGTCGTTGTCCAAGGCCGGTGTCCAGGTGACCGTCAACACCGTCGACCCGT
Source organism: Kitasatospora sp. NPDC056327 (assembly GCF_042261735.1). Classification (NCBI taxonomy): domain Bacteria; kingdom Bacillati; phylum Actinomycetota; class Actinomycetes; order Kitasatosporales; family Streptomycetaceae; genus Kitasatospora; species Kitasatospora sp. NPDC056327. Next base: position 3,088 of record NZ_JBHJRC010000085.1, read on the forward strand.
CGGCGTACTCGGACACCCTCGGCGACTCCGGGAACGCGCCGGAGATGACCCTCAACGGCTGGTGCCCCGACTACGCGTCCGGCTCCACCTTCCTGCCCTTCCTCTTCGACGGCCGCACCATCAAGGAGAAGGGCAACCAGGGCAACTGGAGCCAGTTCCGCGACCGGGCGACGATGGACGAGATGGACCGCATCATGGCCCTGACGGACGTCAAGGAGGCCAACGAGGCCTGGAAGAAGCTGGACGAGGAGCTGCTGAAGAAGGCCCCGGCCGTCCCGCTGCTGTGGCAGCGCCGCCCGCTGCTGGTCGGCACCAACGTGGCCGGCGCCTTCGGCGCCGCGGGCTACGCCGGCATGCTCGACCTGGCCGCCGTCGGCCTCAAGGACCCCGCCAAGAGCCAGGGCTGAGGGGCCGTCCGGACATGAGCACCTCCACCGAGCCCGCCGCCGCGCCCGTCGCGGCGGCGGGCCCCGCGAGGCCCTCCGGACGCGGACCCTGGCGACTGGTCCGGGACCAGTTGTGGGCCAGGGGTTCCGCCCGGTTCGGCCTGATCATGGTCGCCTTCCTCCTCCTGCTGGCCGTGCTGGCCGGACCGCTGAGCGCGCTCGGCGGCTGGAACGCCGAGGAGTTCGACAAGCGCTCCATCGACTCCTACCTGGGCGGCCTGCCCAAGGGCGACTTCGGCGGCATCAGCGCCCGGCACTGGTTCGGCGTCGAGCCGCTCACCGGCCGCGACCTGTTCGCCCGGGTCCTGCACGGCGGCCAGGTCTCCCTGCTGATCGCCTTCGTCGCCACCGCCATCGTCGTGATCGCCGGCACCATGGCCGGCATCGCGGCCGGCTACTTCGGCGGTCGGGTCGACAGCGCGCTGTCACGGCTGATGGACCTCACGATGTCCTTCCCCTCACTGATCTTCATGATCGCGATGATGTCGGTGGCCAAGGACGTCAACCGGATCCTGTTGATGACCACGGTGATCGGCGTGTTCGGCTGGCCCGGCGTGGCCCGCGTGGTCCGGGGCCAGACGCTCTCGCTCAAGCACCGGGAGTACGTGGAGGCCGCCAAGGTCGGCGGCGCCCGCTCCTGGCGCATCCTCACCCGCGAGATCCTGCCCAACGTCTCCGGCCCGATCATCGCCTACACCACCCTGCTGATCCCCGGCATGATCGCCACCGAGGCCGCGCTCTCCTACCTCGGCGTGGGCGTGCGGCCGCCGACCCCCTCCTGGGGGCAGATGATCGCCGAGTCGATCGTCTTCTACGAGACCGACCCGACGTACTTCCTGATCCCGACGGCCTTCCTCTTCGTCGCCGTGCTCGCCTTCACCCTGCTCGGTGACGCGCTGCGCGACATCCTCGACCCGAAGGGAGGACGGTCGTGATCCTCTACCTCGGCCGCCGGCTGCTCGGCATGGCCGGCATCCTGCTGGCCATCTGCGCCATCACCTTCACCATCTTCTACCTGCTGCCCAACGACCCCGCCGCGGCCGCCTGCGGCAAGACCTGCAGCCCCGAGCGGCTGGCCGAGGTCAAGATCGCGATGGGCCTGGACAGGCCGGTCTGGGAGCAGTTCGCCTCCTACCTCACCAGCATCTTCGCCGGTCGCGACTACGGCAGCGGCCCCACCGCCACCCACTGCGGCTTCCCCTGCCTCGGCTACTCCTACGAGTACTCGCTGCCGGTCTGGGACCTCCTGATCGACCGCCTGCCGGTGTCCGTCTCGCTGGCCATCGGCGCGGCCGTGCTCTGGCTGCTGATCGGCCTCGGCGCCGGCGTCACCTCGGCGCTGCGCAAGGGCACCGTCACCGACCGGGTCCTGACCGTCTTCTCGGTCGGCGCCGCCTCGCTGCCGGTGTACTTCACCTCGATCATGCTGATCTGGGGCATCGTGCGCAGCGCCGGTCTGCTGCCCTACCCGGCGTACCACAAGTTCACCGAGAACCCGGTCGCGTGGGCCTCCAACCTGCTGCTGCCCTGGCTGGCCCTGGCGCTGCTCTACGCGGCCCAGTACGCCCGGCAGAGCCGCTCCTCGATGATCGAGGCGATGGCCGAACCGTACATCCGCACCGCCCGGGCGAAGGGGCTGCCGGCCCGCACCGTCACCGTCAAGCACGGCCTGCGCTCGGGCATGACGCCGATCCTCACCATCTTCGGCATGGACCTCGGCGGCCTGCTGGCCGGCGCGGTCATCACCGAGTCGATCTTCGGACTGCCCGGCATCGGCCGGCTGTTCTACGACGGTCTGAGCCGTTCCGACCAGCCCGTCATCCTCGGTGTCACCCTGCTCGCGGCCTTCTTCATCGTCGTCGCGAACCTGCTGGTCGACGTGCTCTACGCGTACGTCGACCCGAGAGTGAGGTACTGATGACCCCGCTGTTGGAGGTCGAGGACCTCAGGGTCTCCTTCGACACCCCGCGCGGCACCGTCCGCGCCGTCGACGGCATCGGCTTCACCGTCGAGGCCGGGAGGACCCTCGGCCTGGTCGGCGAGTCCGGCAGCGGCAAGTCCGTCACCTCGCTCGCCGTCATGGGCCTGCACCGCGGCGCCACCGTCACCGGCTCGATCCGGCTCGACGGCCGGGAGCTCAACGGGCTCGGCGAGAAGGAGCTCGGCGCCGTCCGGGGCCGGCGGATCGCCATGATCTTCCAGGACCCGCTGTCCAGCCTGCACCCCTTCTACCCGGTCGGCGAGCAGATCGCCGAGCACTACCGGGTGCACTTCAAGGCCTCCCGCAAGGCCGGCCGGCGGCGTGCCGTCGAGATGCTCGCCGAGGTGGGCATCCCGGAGCCGGCCCGCCGGGTCGACGAGTACCCGCACCAGTTCTCCGGCGGCATGCGCCAGCGCGTGATGATCGCGATGGGGCTCGCCTGCGAACCCGAACTGCTGATCGCCGACGAGCCGACCACCGCGCTCGACGTCACCGTCCAGGCCCAGATCCTCGACCTGATCGCCCGGATCCAGCAGGACCGCGGCCTCGGTGTCGTGATGATCACCCACGACCTCGGCGTGGTCGCCCGGGTCGCCCACGAGGTGCTCGTCATGTACGGCGGACGCGCCACCGAACAGGCCTCCGCGGACCGGCTGTTCGCCGCGCCCGCGCACCCCTACACCCGCGGGCTGCTCGACTCGCTGCCCCGCCTCGACGACACCGACGACGCCCCGCTGCGGGCCATCCCCGGCAGCCCGCCGTCGCTGATCGCCCCCGCCCCCGGCTGTTCCTTCGCCCCGCGCTGCGCCCGCACCACCGCCGCCACCGCCGAGGAACACGCCCGCTGCCTGTCCGAGCGGCCCGGCTTCGGCCCGCTCGTCCCCGGCCACCGGGCCGCCTGCCACCTGCCGCTGGTGCCGGAAGGAGCCCTGGGATGACCGAGCCCCTGCTGTCCGTACGGGACCTGGTGAAGACGTTCCCCGGCCGGCGCTCGCGCACCGGCACGGCGGGAGCCCCGATCCGGGCGGTGGACGGGGTGAGCTTCGACGTCGGCGCCGGCGAGACGCTCGGCCTGGTCGGCGAGTCCGGCTGCGGCAAGTCCACCACCGGACGCATGGTCGTACGGCTGATCGACCCCACCTCGGGCACCGTCACCTTCGACGGCACCGAGATCGGCGGACTCGACCAGGCGCGGCTGCGCCCCCACCGCAGACACCTGCAGATGGTGTTCCAGGACCCGTACTCCTCGCTCAACCCCCGGCAGACGGTGGCCCGGATCATCTCCGAGCCCCTGCTGGTCCAGGGCACCGGCGCGGCCGACGCCCGCAAGCGGGCCGCCGACCTGATGGAGCTGGTCGGTCTCATCCCCGAGCACCTGGACCGCTACCCGCACGAGTTCTCCGGCGGCCAGGCCCAGCGCATCGGGATCGCCCGCTCGCTGGCCACCTCGCCCCGGCTGGTGGTCGCGGACGAGCCGGTCTCCGCGCTGGACGTCTCCATCCAGGCCCAGGTGGTCAACCTGATGGAGCGGCTCCAGGACGAGCTGGGGCTGGCGTACATCTTCATCGCGCACGACCTCTCGGTGGTCAAGCGGGTCTGCGACCGGGTCGCGGTGATGTACCTCGGGCGGATCGTCGAGATCGGCGACAAGCACCAGGTCTACGGCAACCCGGCGCACCCGTACACCAGAGCGCTGCTCTCCGCGGTGCCGCTGCCGGACCCGGTGGCGGAACGGGAGCGCGAGCGGATCGTGCTGCTCGGCGACCCGCCGAGCCCGGCCGCGCCGCCGCCCGGGTGCAGCTTCCACCCGCGCTGCCCGAAGGCCCAGGAGATCTGCCGGACCGAGCGGCCGCTGCTGCGGATCGCCGGGCCGGGCGGCCGCGAGGCGGCCTGCCACTTCCCGGAGAACTGAGCCGGGAACCCGGGGGACCGCTCCGGGAGCCCGGGATCCGTCCCGGGCCGCGGCCTCGCGGCCGCGGGCGCCCGTTATTTGGTGTGCCCGCGGCCGCGGCTGGACCGCCGTACCGTCCGACCACCCCCACGGCGGACGGTACGGCACCCACACCCGCGGGGAGGGAGTCCTCCTCGCGCACCCAAACGCCCGGTCGGGCGCGGCGGGGAGCCTTTGACGAGGGCCGCGCCCGACCGGGTCCACCCGGCCGTCCAACGGCCGGGTGCGCCGGGCCCGCCGGAACCGACCTGGGTCGTCGGTTCGGGCGGGCCCGTTCGGCGTTTCCGGGCACTGCCGCCGGGGGCGGGCCGGAGGGCGGGGGCCATGGCGGCCGGGCGGCCGGGTGGACCCGGGGTGCCCGGTCCCGCAGCGGCCGGCTGAGCGGGCTCCGCCGCCGGCCCCGGCCGTCCGGTGCCCCGGCCGTCCGGTGCCCCGCCCGTCCGGTGTCCTGCCCGCGGCCGGCGATGCTGCGCCCGAACGGCCGGGTGGAGGGGCGGGGCGGGGCCGGTCGGCGGGTCGGCGGGTCTGCCGTGGGTCCCGCGTCGGGCCGGCCGGCGGCCACCGGGCCCGAAACCGCGACCGCCCCGGTCCTCCGCAGGGGGAGGGCCGGGGCGGTCGGTCCGTGGTACCTGTCTTCCACGGGAGCCCGGTGCTCAGGACACCGGGGGCGGGAGGGGGCGGGCCGTCAGGAGGCGGGACCCACCCGGACGGTGGTGATCCGTCCGCCCTGGGACTCGCGGACCACCTCGATCCTGGTGTTGGTGTCCGGGACCTTCACCCCGAGCATCGGGGTGGCCGGGTCGCTGTAGACGCCGGTGCGGTCGTCGAACACCGGGACGGCCGGCTTCGAGCCGATCCGGACCGGCACACCCGCCTTGTGCAGGGTGAACGCGGTGGTCGGCTTCAGCGAGAAGGTCGCGTCGTAGGTCTGGGCGCGCCCGTTGACCAGGGTGCCGTCGGCGAACCGGATCGGCGCCGGACGGGCGTCCACCGGCAGGATCAGGCCGCCGCCGGGGTGGTCCTTGGTGTTGTTGTCCCCGTAGCCGGTGTCCCAGAGCCAGACGAGCACGCCCTCCTGGTACGGGTAGTTGTCGACGATGTCCTTCCTGCCCTCGACCCCGGTGTGGCCGAAGTTGTACGGGCCCGTCCGCAGGAACTCGCCGTAGCCGGTGTAGCGGCGGTTCTCCACCAGGTAGGCGCGCGGGTGCTGCTCGACGGCGGTGCGGCCGGTGACGACGGTGAAGCCGGTGGCGGTCCAGCCGTTGGCACCGTTCTCGGCGCCGTCGGCGAACAGCTCGGTGCCGCCGGCGGTGATCCGCACGGCGTCGGCCAGCACGCCCCTGCCGTGGGTGTTGCCGTCCGAGGTGACGTGGAAGCGCAGCTCGGCACTCCTGCCCGCGTAGCCGTCCAGCGGGATGTGCAGTTGCCGGTAGGTGCCCGAAGTCCCGCTCAGGCCGGGGACGCCGGCGCTGGTGCTGCCGATCGGGGCGCCGTCCACGGTGCCGGGCAGGGCCGTCCAGCTCCGGCCGCCGTCGGTGGAGGCCTCGACGGTCAGGAAGTCGTAGTCCTGCTCGATGTCGTACCAGAGTGCCGCGTCGAGGGCGGCCGGGCCGGAGACGCCGGTGAGGTCGACGCGGCGGGTCAGCGCGTTGTCCAGGTTGTCGCCGGTCCCGCTCCACCAGTGCTTCGCGCCCTCGCGGGGGTCGGCGAGGTCGGTGCTGGTGGTGCCGTCGGGCAGGTGGACCAGGACGGCCTGCGCCTGGTCGGTGTTGTAGCCGCTGACGCCGAGGGCGTGGCTGGAGCGGGTGGCGGCCTGCGCCTCGTCGTAGTCGAGCCAGCCGAACTGCAGCTTGCTCCAGGCGTCGAGGTCGGCGGGGTAGGCGCCGGTGGTGTTCCTTCCCTTGCCCAGGTACGAGCCGGAGGACATCAGCGACCAGAAGTTGACGCTGTTGTCGCCGCCGGTGGTGCTGTAGAGGTCGGGCAGGCCGAGGTTGTGGCCGAACTCGTGGGCGAACAGTCCCACGCCGCTGTTCTCGCCGGCCTGGACGTAGTCGTAGACGTACAGACCGGTGTCGCCGACCGGGGCGCCGCCGATCCGGTTGCCCTCGGGCCCGGTCTGTCCGGTCGGGTCGGGGAAGGTCCAGCTGCGGTGCGCCCACAGGGCGTCGGCGCCCTGCGCGCCGCCGCCCCACGTCTCGTCGACGCCCGCGTGCACGACGACGACGTTGTCGAGGTAGCCGTCGGGCTGGGCGAACTCGCCGTCCTTGTCGTGGTCGTAGCGGTCGTGGACGTCGTACTGGGCCAGCTCGGCCCTGACGTCGGCGGCCGAGCGGCCCCGGGCGAGCTGGCCGTCGTACCAGGCCTTGACGGCGTCGCGGATGAACTCCTGGCCCTGGGTCCAGGCACCGGACCCCTGCGGGCCCTTGTTGGAGCCGTAGCGGGCCTCGTTCCACGGCAGGGTGACCCAGTCGCTGACGGTGCCCTCGATGTCGTACCGGCCGGAGGACTGGGTGCGGTAGTAGTTGCGCATCGAGACCGCGCCGGGCGCGTCGTCGAAGAACATCTTCTGGTAGTACTGCCGGCTGAAGTCCTGGTTCCAGAGCGTGTGGTTGTCGCTCTTCCCGGGCTTCGGGATGGTGTTGTGCAGCGGGCCCGGGGTGCCGCCGTAGCGCGGCTGGCCGTTGTGCAGCGTGGTGGTGTCGACCTGGTCGCCGAACTGGGCGAGGATGACGAAGACCTTGTCCTTGCGCTGCTGGGCGAGCTGGACGTAGTCGTTGCCGATCCGCACCTTCGAGGGGGCCCGGCGGCCGGCGGCCTTGGCGGTGGTGCCCTTGTTGAGCTGCTCCAGTGCCTTGGTGCGCAGCGACTGGCGCTCGCGCTCCTGCGGGGCGAGCGGGGCCGGCGGGGCCTCCAGGCCGCCGGCCTCGGCTCCGGCGCCGCTCCCGGCGGTGACGGTGGATTCGGTGGCGGGGGGAGCGGCCTGGGCGGGGGACCCGAGGAGCGTGGCCGCTATCGCGCCCGTGGTGAGCGCGGCCGCGAGTGCCGCGGACAGTCTGCGCAACTGACCGGTCCTTTCCGGACGGGGGTGGTCTGGTGAGCGCAGGTAATATTTCACATGTCATGGGTCACATGGAAGATCCGGGGCGATGCTCCTCCCGGGAACGCGGAAGTGCCGCACGGTCCGGTGGTGACGGTGCGGCACTTCGCCGGTGCGGAAACGCCGGTGGGCCCGTGTCGGGCTCAGCCCAGGGAGGCCCGCAGGAAGGCGAGTTCGGCCAGCGCCAGCTGCTCGTTGACGCCGCCGGGCGTCATGTGGGTGACCCCGGGCAGGGCCAGCAGGCTGTGCGGGCGGCCGGCCCGGGTGAGCGCCTGGGAGAGCAGCAGGGTGTGCGAGGGGTGCACGTTGTCGTCGGCCAGGCCGTGGATCAGCAGCAGCGGGCGGCTCAGCGCCGGCGCGTCGTCCAGCAGGCAGTCGGCCGCGTAGCCGCCCGGGTTCTGCTGCGGCAGGTCCAGGTACCGCTCGGTGTACGCGGTGTCGTACAGCCGGAAGTCGGTGGGCGGGGCGCCCGCGCAGGCCGCGTGGAAGACGTCCGGGCGGCGCAGCACCGCCAGGGCCGCGAAGTAGCCGCCGTACGACCAGCCGCGCACGCCGACCCTGCCGAGGTCGAGGTCGGGGTGGGCCGCGCCGATCGCCCGCAGCGCGTCCACCTGGTCGTCGAGGGCGACCTGCGAGAAGCGGCGGAAGATGGTCCGGCTGAAGGCGGGGGAGACGAACGGGGTGCCGCCGTTGTCGACGGTGACCACCGCGAAGCCCTGGTCGGCCCACCACTGCTTGAACAGCCAGCGGCGCGGCTCGTTGGCCACCGCCTGGTAGCCGGGTCCGCCGTAGACGTCGAGCAGCACGGGCAGCCGGCGGCCGGGAACGTGGTCGCGGGGGTAGACCACGGCGCTGGGCAGGGCGCGCCCGGTGACCCGGGCCAGCAGCGGCTCGACCCGGTGCGGCAGGGCGGCCGAGAGGTCCGTCAGGGCCACGGTGCCCCGTGCGGTGCGGGCCTCGCGGCGGACGCCGTCCGGGCCGGCCGAGACGAGCAGCAGGGTGTCGCCGGCGGCCAGCGCGCTGTGCAGACCTGGGCCCTCGGAGAGGCGCTCGGGGGCGCCGCCGTCCGGATCGACCAGGTGGACGTGCTGGTCGAACGGGTCGCCCTCGCCGGTCTCGCAGAGCAGCCGGCCGCGCAGCCGGCCGACGACGCGGCGGATCTGCAGCCCGGTGGTGTCCAGCGGCTTGCCGTCCAGGGCCAGGCCGCGGGCCTCCGGGGTGTCCAGGACGGTGAGCAGTCGGCCGTCGTCCAGCCGGTCGGGCGTGCCGGGCAGGTCGTCGACCCAGAACGCGTCGGTGGTGCGGGAGAGTTCGGTGGTCGCGCCGGTGCCCGGGTCGGCGCTCAGCAGCAGGACGTTCTGCTGCAGCCGGTCGGCGACGGTGAGCAGCAGCTCGTCGTCGCCCGACCACCGGGCGTCGCAGAGGTAGGGGAAGGCCACGGTGTCCCAGCCGAGCCCGGTCCGGGTGCCGTCCAGGCCGAGCACCCAGAGCCGGACGTCGGCGTTGGGTCCGCCGGCCTGCGGGTAGGCGAAGCGCTCGGGGGTCCGCTCGGGGTGGGCCGGGTCGGCGAAGTGGCGCGGCGGGAGGGCCGACTCGTCCACCCGGGCGGCGAGCACGGCGCCGCCGTCCGGGCGCCACCAGTGGCCCCGGGCGCGGCCCAGCTCCTCGGCGGCGGCGAACTCGGCGACGCCCCAGCGGGCGCCGTCGTCCGGGCTGAGCCGAAGGGTGCCGGGGGCGCTCTCGGCGCCGGTGACGTACAGGGCGTCGCCCGCGACGTAGGCGACGCGCTCGCCGGTGGCGTCCGGGCGGGGGTCGAAGGCGGGGCCTGCGGTGGGCAGCTCGGTGGTCCGGCCGGTCGCGGTCTCGGTGCGGAACACCCGGCCGTCCAGCGCGAAGACGGCGACGGCCAGGTCGGCGGTGGCGGCGAAGGTGCCGATGCCGGCGGCGGTCAGCCGGGTGCGCTCGCGCAGCCGGCGTTCGACGGCGGGCAGGTCGGCGGTGGCGCCGCCGCGGCCGGGGGCGAGCACGGTGGGGTCGGCGACCTCGCGCTCCTCGCCGGTGGTGAGGTCGACGAGGTGGAGCCGGTCGAACCGGTCCTCGGGGCCGCTGGAGCGCAGCAGCAGCAGGCGGGTACCGTCCTGGTCGAGCGAGATCGCCCGCGGGGCGCCGAAGACGAAACGGCCGGTCCGGGCGCTGAGGGAGAGGTAGGGGTCGGTGATGGTCACTGCCCGATGGTCGCCGCGGGACGGCCTCTCCGACCAGTGGCGCGACATGTGAAATGTCACACATCACGTGATCCAGGTAACATGACCCCGAACCCAGGAGGAGACGCATGACCCAGGCCCCGCCGCCCGTCGAGCCGCCCGAGCCACTGGCCGGCACCGACCGCCTGTTCACGCTGGACCCGGCGGTCCTCCACCTCAACCACGGCTCCTTCGGTGCCGTCCCCGTGCCCGTCCAGCAGGTCCAGCGGCGGCTGCACGAGGAGCAGGAGGCCGACCCCGACGGCTTCTTCGCCGACCTGCCCGGGCGGGTCGCCGCCGCCCGGGCCCGGATCGCCGGCGCCCTGGGCACCGCGCCGGAGCTGCTCGCCCTGGTGCCCAACGTCACCGACGCGATCGCGGTCACCCTGGCCAACGTCCCGCTCGCCGCCGGCGCCCAGGTGCTGGTCACCGACCACGGCTACGGCACGGTGACCGACGCCGTGCGGCGGCGCGCCGAGGACGCCGGCGCCGAACTTCGCACGGTGCGGCTGCCGCTGGACCTGCCCGACGAGGACGCCGTGCGCGAGGCCGTGCTGGCCGCCGTCACCGACCGCACGGAGCTCGCGGTGCTGGACGGCATCACCTCGCCGACCGCCCGCCGGGTCGCGGCCCCCGGGCTGTTGCGGGCGCTGCGCGAGCGCGGCGTCACCACCGTGGTCGACGCCGCGCACGAGCCCGGGATGCTGGCGGGACCGGTGCCGCCGGAGGCCGACTTCTGGTTCGGCAACCTGCACAAGTGGGCCTTCGCCCCGCGCGCCAGCGGCGTCCTGGCGGTCCGCCCCGATCGGGCCGGCAAGATCCGCCCGCTGATCCTGTCCTGGGAGGACCACCAGGGCTACCCGGCCTCCGTCGAGTGGCGCGGCACGCTCGACTACACGCCCTACCTGGCCGCCCCGGCCGGCCTCGACCTGCTGGACCGGCTCGGCCCCGCGGCGGTGCGCGCGCACAACGAGCGGCTGGCCCGGTACGGCGCCGCACTGGTCGCCGAGCGTGCCGGGCTGGTGCCGCTGCCCTCCTCGGCCGGTCTGTCGATGCGCGCGCTGCGGCTGCCGCCCGGGGTCGCCGAGACGCTGCCGCAGGCCCAGGAGCTGATGGCCGCGATGTGGCGGCGGCACGCGGTGCGCACGGTGGCGCGCCCCTGGCCCGGCGGCGGGGTGCTGCGGGTCTGCGCGCAGGTGTACAACCGGGCGTCCGAGTACGAGGTGCTGGCCGCCGGGCTGGCGGGGCTGGTGGCCCGGTAGGGCGTGTCCCGCGGAGCACCGCCGGGCCCCGCCGCCCGGACCGCCGCGGGATCGGCGGGGCCCGGTCCGCGGCCCCGCCGCCCCGGGGCTCAGTCCGCGGCGCGCAGCTCGGCGAGCAGCACGTGCTGCTCCGCGATGAGGCCGGTGAGGATCCGCCGCGCCGCCCGGAGCAGGTCGGCGACGTCCCCGCCGGCCAGCGCGTACACCACCGTGCCGCCGTCCCGGGTGGCGGTGACGATGCCGGACCGGCGCAGTACCGCGAGCTGCTGCGAGAGGCTGGAGGGTTCGACCTCCAGCTCCGCCAGCAGGTCGCGGACGGGCGTCGGTCCGGCCTGCAGCAGCTCCAGGACCCGGATCCGGACGGGATGGCCGAGCATCCGGAAGAACTCGGCCTTGGCCTGGTACAGCGCGACCGCCACAGCGTTCCCTCCCTGGTCCGTCCCCGGGTCGTCGGGGCCCCCTCGCCGGGCCCGGGCCCGGGGCGTCAGATCTCCAGCGAGGTCTCGATCCGCTTCAGCTGGTGGCGGGCCATCGCGAGGTTGGCGCGGGCGCGGTGGAGGGCGAGGAAGAGGAACAGCCCCCGTCCGCTCTGCGTGGTCAGCGGGCGCACCAGGTGGTACTGGCTGGTGAGGCTGACCAGGATGTCCTCGATCTCGTTGTCGTGGAGGTTGAGCAGCTCCATCGCGCGCATCTTGGCCCGCACCACGTCGGTGTTGCCGGCGGCGGCGACGTTGAGGTCCAGTTCGCCGCCGTCGCCGAGGCTGCCGAGCGCCATGCCGCTGCCGTAGTCGACCAGGGCGACGCCGATCGCGCCGTCGATCGCCATGGCCTCCTTGAGCGAGGTCTCCAGGTTCGCCATCGTGCGCTCCTCCCGTCGGTCCGGTGGGTGTCACCGGGATGTGGCACCGAATGTAGGGAGGCTGTACGGCGTGTCACCGTGAATGACCGGAGTCGTTCGAAGCTGGTCGATCCGTGATCACTTGAAGACATTTGCAACTATGGATGTGAGCGGGAAGTGATCCCTTGTCCCGGAAAAACGGTGCTATCGATGTCAGTCCCGCCGGGTAACCTCTCGCTGAGATGCGAGATCACACCACCGACCACCGCGACCCCCGGACGGCGATGAACACCCCTGAGCGCGAGCCCGCCGACCACCGGGAGCCCTCCGACGGGCGGGAGCCCGACCGGGAGCCCAGCCCCGCCGAGGCCTTCGCGGCCTCGCGCGAGCGGGCCAGGGAACAGGCCACCGCCCTGTACGGGTTCCAGCAGCTGTACGACTTCCCGCTCGACGACTTCCAGCTGGAGGCCTGCCGCGCCCTGGAGGCCGGCGAGGGCGTCCTGGTCGCCGCGCCGACCGGCTCCGGCAAGACCATCGTGGGCGAGTTCGCCGTCCACCTCGCCCTGCGGGGCGGCCGCAAGTGCTTCTACACCACGCCGATCAAGGCGCTCTCCAACCAGAAGTTCGGCGACCTGGTCAAGCGCTACGGCGCCGACAAGGTCGGCCTGCTCACCGGTGACAACACCGTCAACGGCGACGCCCCGGTCGTGGTGATGACCACCGAGGTGCTCCGCAACATGCTCTACGCGGGCTCCCGCACCCTCGACGGCCTCGGCTACGTGGTCATGGACGAGGTGCACTACCTCGCCGACCGCTTCCGCGGCGCCGTCTGGGAGGAGGTCATCATCCACCTCCCCGAGTCCGTCACCCTCGTCTCGCTCTCCGCGACCGTCTCCAACGCGGAGGAGTTCGGCGACTGGCTGGACACGGTCCGCGGCGGCACCCGGGTCATCGTCTCCGAGAACCGGCCCGTCCCGCTCTGGCAGCACGTGATGGCCGGCAACCGGATGTACGACCTGTTCGCGAGCCCCGACCGCGACGGCCGCCCCAAGGGCAGCCTCCGCAACCCCGGCAAGGCCGTCAACCCCGAGCTGGTCCGCCTCGCCCGCAGCGAGCTCGACCGCAACCCCCGGGACAGGTTCGGCCGCGGCCGGGGGCGGTCCATGCCCAACGGCCGCCCCGGCCGGGTCTGGACCCCGGGCCGCGTCGACGTCATCGACCGGCTCGACGCCGAGGGCCTGCTGCCCGCCATCACCTTCATCTTCAGCCGGGCCGGCTGCGAGGCCGCCGTCCAGCAGTGCCTCTCCTCCGGCCTGCGGCTCAACAAGGACGGCGACCGCGCCCGGGTCCGCGCCATCGTCGAGGAGCGCTGCGCCGACATCCCCGACGAGGACCTGCACGTCCTCGGCTACTTCGAGTGGCTCGACGGCCTGGAGCGGGGCATCGCCGCCCACCACGCCGGGATGCTGCCCCGGTTCAAGGAGGTCGTCGAGGAGCTGTTCGTGAAGGGCCTGGTCAAGGCCGTCTTCGCGACCGAGACCCTGGCGCTCGGCATCAACATGCCCGCGCGCTCCGTGGTCATGGAGAAGCTCGTCAAGTGGAACGGCGAGACCCACGCCGACATCACCCCCGGCGAGTACACCCAGCTCACCGGCCGGGCCGGCCGGCGCGGCATCGACATCGAGGGCCACGCCGTCGTCCTGTGGCAGCGCGGACTCGACCCGGAGGCCCTGGCCGGCCTCGCCGGGACCCGCACCTACCCGCTGAAGTCCTCGTTCCGGCCGTCCTACAACATGGCCGTCAACCTGGTCTCCCAGTTCGGCCGGCACCGGTCGCGCGAACTGCTGGAGACCTCCTTCGCGCAGTTCCAGGCCGACCGCTCGGTGGTCGGCATCGCCCGCCAGGTCCAGCGCAACGAGGAGGGCCTGGAGGGCTACCGCGCCTCCATGACCTGCCACCTCGGCGACTTCGAGGAGTACATGGCGCTGCGCCGGCAGCTCAAGGACCGCGAGAACGAGCTCGCCCGCGAGGGCAGCAGCCAGCGCCGCGCCGCCGCCGTCGAGTCCATCGAGCAGCTCAAGCCCGGCGACGTCATCCACGTGCCCACCGGCAAGTTCGCCGGCCTCGCGCTCGTCCTCGACCCCGGACTGCCGCCCGTCAGCCGCTCCCCGCGCGGCGGCCCGCGCCACCCGGACTACCAGGACGGCCCCCGCCCGGTGGTGCTCACCGCCGAGCGGCAGGTCAAGCGGCTCGCGATGATCGACTTCCCGCACCCGGTCGCCGCGATCGACCGGCTGCGCATCCCCAAGTCCTTCAACCCGCGCAGCCCGCAGTCCCGGCGCGACCTCGCCTCGGCGCTGCGCACCAAGGCCGGTCACGTGGAGCCCGAGCGGTTCCGGCGCGGCCGGGCCGCCGCCGCCGACGACCCGGAGATCACCCGGCTCCGCGCCGAGCTGCGCCGGCACCCCTGCCACGGCTGCGACGAGCGCGAGGACCACGCCCGCTGGTCCGAGCGCTACCACCGGCTGCACCGGGACACCGAGCTGCTCGAACGCCGGATGCGTTCGCGCACCCACACCATCGCGCGCACCTTCGACCGCGTCTGCGGCCTGCTCACCGACCTCGGCTACCTCAGCGGGGACACCGTCACCGACGACGGCAGGCGCCTCGGCCGGCTCTACGGCGAACTCGACCTGCTCGCCTCCGAGTGCATCCGCGAGGGCGTCTGGAACGGCCTCGCCGCCGCGGAGCTCGCCGCCTGCGCCTCGGCCCTCGTCTACGAGGCCCGCCAGTCCGACGACGCCACCGCCCCCCGGGTGCCGGAGGGCGCGGCGAAGGAGGCGCTCGGCCAGATGGTCCGCATCTGGGGCCACCTGGACGCGCTGGAGGAGCAGCACCGCATCAACACCGCCGAGGGCGTCGGCCAGCGCGAACCCGACCTCGGGTTCGCCTGGGCCGCCTACCGCTGGGCGCTCGGGCACTCGCTGGACTCGGTCCTGCGCGACGCCGACATGCCGGCCGGCGACTTCGTCCGCTGGACGAAGCAGCTGATCGACGTGCTCGGCCAGATCCAGGACGCCGCGGGCGAGGACGCGGAGCTGCGCAGGACCGCCCGCAAGGCGGTCGACGGCCTGCGCCGCGGCATCATCGCCTACTCCTCGGTCGGCTGACCCGGCCGCGGGACGCGAGGAGGACGAGCGGAAGGGCCCGCCGCGCACCGCGCGGCGGGCCCTTCCGGGTGGGTCAGCGGGCGGTCAGGGCCTCCAGGACGCGGTCCAGCGAGGTGCCGAGGCCCCAGCGGGCGGAGAGCGCCTCCAGGGTCATCGGGTCCAGCGGCTCGTTCGGCAGGGCCGGGTCGACGTCGGCCAGCGGGACGTCGGTGGCCACGCCCACCACGGTCGGCGCCACGTCCAGGTAGGCGGAGGCCTCCAGGAGGTTGCGGCGCCGGGCCGGGGTGAGTCCGGAGCCGATGTCCCCGGCGGCGGCGCGGATGCCGGCCAGGTCGCCGTACTCGTGGATCAGCTGGGCCGCGGTCTTCTCCCCGATGCCCTTGACGCCGGGCAGGCCGTCGCTCGGGTCGCCGCGCAGGGCGGCCAGGTCGGCGTACCGCGCGCCGCGCACGCCGTACTTCTCCAGCAGCACCGCGTCGTCGGTGACCTGGAGGTTGCCCATGCCCTTCACCGGATAGAGCACGGTGATCGCGCGGGCGTCGTCGACCAGCTGGAAGAGGTCCCGGTCGCCGGTGACGATCTGCACCGGGCCGGCGGCGCGGGCGGTCAGGGTGCCGATCACGTCGTCCGCCTCGTAGCCGGCCGAGCCGAGCCGGGCGATGCCGAGCGCGTCCAGCACCTGCTCGATCACCGGGACCTGCGGGGCGAGGGTGTCCGGCACCTCCTCCTCGCCGTCGGTGGCGGCCTCGGCGACCCGGTGGGTCTTGTAGGAGGGGATGAGGTCCACCCGCCACTGGGGGCGCCAGTCGGCGTCCATGCAGGCGACCAGCTGGTCGGGCCGGTGGTCGTGGACCAGCCGGGCGATGAAGTCCAGCAGGCCCCGTACGGCGTTGACCGGCTCACCCTGCGGCGAGCGCAGGGTGTCCGGTACGCCGTAGTAGGCCCGGAAGTAGAGGCTGGCGGAGTCGAGCAGCATCAGGCGGGGTGCGGTCACGCCTCCGATCATGCCTCACCGGTCCGACGGGAAGGCCGACCCGGGGCCTCCCGTGCGGAGCACGCCGGGCGGGCGACGTGATCCGCGGGAGAGACCCCGGCTAGTGCTCGTGCGGGCCCGCGCGGTGGACGGGGCCGTGGGCGTCGGCGCAGTGTTCGTCGGTGCGGTCGCCGGGAGCGGTGATCTGCAGCAGCGCCCCCGCCTCGTCCTCGCCGACGTGGTCGACCTGCAGGGTGCTGTGGGTGATCCCGTACTCGTCGGCCAGCCGGCTCTGGAGGCCGCGCCGCACCGCGTGGCAGTCGCCGCCCGGGGTGACCAGGATGTGCGCGGAGAGCGCCGGCTGCCCGGAGGTGATCTCCCAGATGTGCAGGTCGTGGATCTCCTCCACCAGTGGCTGGGCGACCAGCCGGTCGGCCACCGCGTCCGGGTCGACGCCCGCGGGCGCCGCCTCCAGGAAGATCCGCCCGGAGTCGCGGACCAGGCCGATGCCCGCCTTCAGCATCAGCGCGACCACGATGAGCGAGGCGATCGAGTCCGCCCGGGCGAACCCGGTGGTCACCATGATCAGACCGGCCACCGCGGTGGCGATGAACGCGTACAGGTCGGTGAGGACGTGCTGGAAGGCGCCCTCGACGTTCAGCGAGCTGCGGTTGGCCCTGGACATGCACCAGGTGGCGGCGATGTTGACCACCACGCCGACCAGCGCGGTCACCAGGACCAGCGAACCGGCCACCTCCGGCGGCTCGAACAGCCGGCTGATCGCCTCGTAGCCGAGCCAGGCCGAGAGCACCAGCAGCGTCACCCCGTTGGCCTGCGCGGAGAGGATCTCGGCGCGCTTGAGGCCGTAGGTGTAGCCGCCGCGGGCCGGGCGGGCGGACAGCCGCATGGCGATCAGCGCGAGCACGATGGAGGCCGCGTCGGTGAGCATGTGCGCGGCGTCCGAGATCAGCGCCAGCGACTGCGCGGCGAAGCCGACCACCACCTCGCCGGCCATGAACACCACGAGCAGGACGAGTGCGCTCACCAGCCAGCGGCGGTCGGCGTCGGCGGAGACGGCGTGCGAGTGGCCGGCGTGCCCCCCGGAACCAGCGCGGGCGTGCTTGTGGTCATGCTCATGATCATGGTGGGAGTGTTCGTGGTCGGCCATCGAAGTCCTCTCCTGGAGCTCATGAACGCACGGGCGGAGGGGGCCGCTCCGTCGGGGGCCCCGCACTCGAAGTGAACCGCACATCGAACGAAGATCCAAAGGCTGCACTGGAGACCGTTGTCATTGCCGCGCCGTAACCCCCGTCGGGTATCGTCTCGCCGCCACTGAACAGGGGAGACGGGCATGGAGCCGGAACCGCGCACGGAGCCGACCGAACGGATGGTCGGTCTGGGTGGGATCGCGCGCGAGTGGGGACGGATCGGCATCACCGGCTTCGGCGGCCCGCCCGCGCACATCCTGCTGCTGCGCCGGCTCTGCGTGGAGCGGCGCGGGTGGCTGACCCCGGAGGAGTTCGAGGACGGCATCGCGGCGACCAACCTGCTGCCCGGCCCCGCCTCCACCCAGCTCGCCGTCCTCACCGCCTGGCGGCTGCGCGGCCTGCCGGGCGCGCTGGTCGGCGGAGCCTGCTTCATCGCGCCCGGGCTCGCGCTGATCCTCGCCCTCGCCGTCCTCTTCCTGGCCGGCGACCCGCCGGTCTGGGTGCTCGGCGCGGCGGCCGGCGCGGGGGCGGCCGTCCCGGCGGTCGCCGTGCAGGCGGCCACCTCGCTGGTGCCCGCCAGCTTCACCCGGGCCGGCCGGGCCCGCGCCGCCCGCGCCCGCTGGGCCGGGTACGCGCTGGCCGGGGCGGTGGCGGCGATCGTCACCGGACCCTGGCTGGTCCTGGTGCTGATCGCCACCGGACTGACCGAGATCGCCGTCCGGGGGCGGGAGCGGGGCCCGGAACCGGGGGAGCGGACCGGGCCCGCCGGCGGACGGGCCGCCGTCCTGCCGCTCGCCGTCGGCCTGCCCGCGCTCGGCGGACTCGGCGCGGTGGCGTGGGTGGCGTTCAAGGTCGGTGCGCTCTCGTACGGCGGAGGGTTCGTGATCATCCCGCTGATGCAGGACGACGCGGTCAACCGCTACCACTGGATGACCGACGGACAGTTCCTCAACGCGGTCGCCCTCGGTCAGGTCACCCCCGGACCGGTCGTCCAGACGGTCGCCGTCGTCGGCTACGCCGCCGCCGGGATCGGCGGCGGCCTGCTCGCGGCCGCGGTCGCCTTCGCGCCGTCCTTCCTCTTCGTCATCCTCGGCGGCCGGCACTTCGACCGGCTCCGCGCCGACCGGCGGGTCCAGGACTTCCTCACCGGCGCCGGCCCGGCCGTCATCGGCGCCATCGCCGGCTCCGCGCTGCCGCTCGCCGCCGCGCTCGGGTACGGCTGGCAGTGGGGCGTGCTGGCCGGCGCCCTGCTCTGGCTGGTCGCCGCCCGGCGCGGCGTGGTGCCCGCACTGCTGGCAGCCGGCCTCGCGGGGGTGCTCGCCGCGGCGGCCGGACTGCCCCCGGCCTGAGGGCCCCCGGGGCGGGCCGACGGGTGTGCGGCGAGGGGCGCGGGCGAGGGGACCCGGGCCGGCGGGTGCGGGCCCGGCGCCCGCTACCCCACCTCCAGCGGCTCCAGCTGCAGCGCCCGCGAGGCGGTGGCCGCCCGCACCAGCGCCTCCATCACCCGCAGGTCCTCGCCCTGCTCCGGATGCCACTGCACCCCGAGCGTGAACCCCGGCCCCTCCAGCGCCTCCACCGTCCCGTCCGGCGCGTGCGCGCTCACCCGCAGCCCGGTCCCCAGCCGGTCCACCGCCTGGTGGTGGAAGGTCGGGACGGTCAGCTCCGGCTCCGGCAGCAGCCCGCCCAGCAGCGTGCCCGGCACCGGCCGGACCACGTGCTCCCCGTACCTGCCGGGCGAGCCGGCGTGCACGTCCACCTCGACGACGTCCGGCAGGTGCTGGATCAGCGTGCCCCCGCACACCACGTTGAGCACCTGCATGCCCCGGCAGATCCCCAGCAGCGGCATCCCCGCCGCCAGCGCCGCCCGCAGCAGCGCGCTCTCCCAGACGTCCCGCTCCACCGCGTCGGTGTCGCTCAGCGGATGCGCGGGCTGCCCGTAGTACGCCGGGTCGATGTCCGGCCCGCCCGCGATCACCAGCGCGTCCAGCCGGGCGAGGACCTCCGGCGCGCGCTCCGGGGCGTCCGGCGGCAGCAGCACCGCGATCCCGCCCGAGTCCTGTACGTAATCGGTGTACCGCTGGGGCACCAGGGCCACCCGGCGGTCCCGCCAGTCGCTCCAACTCGCGTCCACCAGATAGGTGCTGACGCCGACAAAGGGCTTGCGATCCATGGCGCGCATTCTCCACCCGCACCGCCGGATCCCACGTCAACCTCGCACCTCGGCGCGCCACACCCGCCCGCCCTCTTCCGTGCCGTCCGCGCCAGGCCGTACGGTTCGCTGTGACCGTCCGGTCTCGCAGCGTGATCGACGAGGAGGGTGTCCGCCATGTCGTCCGACCGCCCCAACGCGCCCGGCCCCACCGCACCGGCCGCCGCCCCCGGCACCCCGCCGCGCCGTGCCCCGCTCGCCCTCGACGAACTGCGCGCCCTGGTCGACGCCGGCGAGGTCCACACCGTCGCGCTCGGCTTCACCGACATGCAGGGCCGGCTCCAGGGCAAGCGCTTCGCCGCCCGCTTCTTCCTCGACGAGGTCGCCGAACACGGCGCCGACGCCTGCGAGTACCTGCTCGCCGTCGACGTCGAGCTCAACACCGTGGACGGCTACGCGCTCTCCTCCTGGGAGACCGGCTACGGCGACTTCGCCATGCGCCCCGACCTCGCCACCCTGCGCCTCACCCCCTGGCAGCCGGGCACCGCCCAGGTCACCGCCGACCTCGCCGGCCGCGGGGGGCCCCCCCGGGGCGCCCCCCCCCCCCCCCCGCGGCGCCGGCCCCCCCCCCCCCCCCCCCCCCCCCCCCCCCCCCCCCCCCACCCCCCCCCCCCCCCCCCCCCCCCCCCCCCCCCCCCCCACCCCCACCGCCCTGCGCCACACCCCCGGCCCGCCGGGCCCCGCCCTGGTCACCGCCGACCTCGCCGGCCGCGGCGGCCACCGGGGGCCCGCCGCACCGCGCCAGCTGCTGCGCCGCCAGCTCGCCCGGCTCGCCGAGCACGGCCTCACCGCCGACATCGGCACCGAACTGGAGTTCCTGGTCTTCCGCGACACCTACGAGCAGGCCTGGCAGGGCGGCTACCGCGGCCTGACCCCGGCCAACCTCTACAACGTCGACTACTCGCTGCTCGGCACCGCCCGGATCGAACCGCTGCTCTCCCGGATCCGCACCGAGATGGCCGGCGCCGGCCTGGTGGTCGAGTCCGCCAAGGGCGAGGCCAACCTCGGCCAGCACGAGATCGCCTTCCGCTACGCCGACGCGCTCACCACCTGCGACCAGCACAGCGTCTACAAGACCGGCGCCAAGGAGATCGCCGCCCAACTCGGCTGCGCGCTCACCTTCATGGCCAAGTACGACCAGCGCGAGGGCAACAGCTGCCACATCCACCTGTCGCTGCGCGACGCTGTCGGCGCCCCCGCCTTCGCCGCCGCCGACGGCCGGATGACCGACACCATGCGCCACTTCCTCGCCGGACAGCTGGCCGCGCTGCGCGAGTTCACCCTGCTGTACGCACCGAACATCAACTCCTACAAGCGCTACCGCCCCGGCTCCTTCGCCCCCACCGCGGTCGCCTGGGGCCGCGACAACCGGACCTGCGCCTACCGGGTGGTCGGCCACGGCGCGGGCCTGCGGATGGAGAACCGGGTGCCCGGCGGCGACGTCAACCCGTACCTCGCGGTGGCCGGCATGATCGCCGCCGGCCTGCACGGCATCCGGCACAAGCTCGAACTGCCCGCCCCCTGTCTGGGCAACGCCTACGCCGTCGACGACTACGCCCGGGTGCCCGGCTCGCTGCGCGAGGCCGCCGATCTCTGGGGCGCCGGCGAACTGGCCCGCGAGGCCTTCGGGGACGACGTGGTCGAGCACTACCTCCACATGGCCCGGGTCGAACAGGCCGCCTACGACAGCGCGATCACCGACTGGGAGCGCTACCGGTCCTTCGAACGGATGTGAACACCATCGACACGAGAGCCCCCGCGGACCCGGAGCCCGCCGCCCGCGCCGTCCGCAACCCCGCCACCGGCGAGGTCCTCGCCACCGTCCCCGACACCGGACCGGCCCACCTCGACGCCCTCGTGCGGCGCGCCGCCGCCGCGCAGCGCGGCTGGGCCGCCCTCGCGCCCGGCGAACGGGCCCGGCTGCTGCGCCGCTTCGCCGACCAGGTGGACGTGCACGTCCCCGAACTCGCCGCGCTGGAGGTCACCGAGGCCGGCCACACCCTGGGCAACGCCACCTGGGAGGCGGGCAACGTCCGCGACCTGCTGGAGTACGCGGCCGGGGGAGTGGAACGGCTGACCGGCCGGCAGATCCCGGTGGCCGGCGGCATCGACGTCACCTTCCGCGAGCCGGTCGGCGTGCTCGGGGTGATCGCCCCGTGGAACTTCCCGATGCCGATCGCCGCCTGGGGCTTCGCGCCCGCGCTCGGCGCCGGCAACGCCGTGGTCCTCAAGCCCGCCGAGGCGACCCCGCTCACCGCCCTGCGGCTGGCCGAACTCGCCCTCGCCGCCGGCCTGCCGGAGGGCCTGTTCCAGGTGGCGCCGGGGGCGGGGCCGGTCACCGGGCGCGCCCTGGTGGACCACCCGGCGGTACGGAAGATCGTCTTCACCGGGTCCACCGCGACCGGCAAGGAGGTGGCCGGCCGCTGCGCGGCCGGTGCCAAGCGGGTCACCCTCGAACTCGGCGGCAAGAGCCCGAACATCGTCTTCGCCGACGCGGACCTCGCGGGCGCCGCGGACCCGCTCGCTTTTTTGGACAACAGCGGCCAGGACTGCTGCGCCCGCAGCCGGATCCTGGTCCAGCGCGAGGCCGTGGACGACTTCCTGGCGCTGCTGGTGCCCGCGGTGGAGGCGGTCCGCACCGGCGACCCGGCGGATCCCCGGACGGTGCTGGGCCCGCTGATCTCGGCGGAGCAGGTCCGCCGGGTGGCGTCGTACGTGACACCCGACCTGCCGGTGCTCGCCCGGGGCACGGTGCCCGACGGCCCGGGCTACTGGTACCCGCCGACCGTGCTCGCGCCCACCGACCCGGCCGTCCCGGCGGTCACCGAGGAGATCTTCGGCCCGGTGGCGGTGGTGCTGCCGTTCGAGGACGAGGCGGACGCGCTGCGGCTCGCCAACGCCACCCGGTACGGCCTGTCCGGCTCGATCTGGACCCGCGACCTCGGCCGGGCGCTGCGGATGGCCCGGGGTGTCGCGGCCGGGAACCTGTCGGTCAACTCGCACGCCTCGGTGCGGTACTGGACGCCGTTCGGGGGGTTCGGCGAGTCCGGGGTCGGCCGCGAGCTGGGGCCGGAGGCGCTGGCGCACTTCACCGAGACCAAGAACGTCTTCATCCGGACCGAGGAGTAGGAGCACCGGTGTCCCAGAAGGCCCACCACCCCCACCACCCGCACGAGGAGCCCGCGGAGCCGGTCTGCCGCCGGCTGACCGGCCGGACGGCGGTGATCACCGGCGCGGGCAGCGGGATCGGCCTGGCCTCGGCCCGCCGGCTCGCCGCCGAGGGCGCGAAGGTGGTCTGCGCCGACATCGACGAGACCACCGGCAAGGCGGCCGCCGAGGAGGTCGGCGGGCTCTTCGTGCACACCGACGTCACCGACCAGGCGATGGTCGAGGCCCTGTTCGACGAGGCCTACGAGACCTTCGGCAGCGTGGACGTCGCGTTCAACAACGCGGGCATCTCGCCGCCGGACGACGACTCCATCCTCACCACCGAGCCGGCCACCTGGCACCGGGTCCAGGAGGTCAACCTGACCTCGGTGTACCTCTGCTGCCGGGCGGCGCTGCCGTACATGCGCCGGCACGGGCGCGGGTCGATCATCAACACCGCGAGCTTCGTCGCCCGGATGGGAGCGGCGACCTCGCAGATCTCCTACACCGCCTCCAAGGGCGGGGTGCTGGCGATGTCCCGCGAGCTGGGCGTGCAGTTCGCCCGCGAGGGCATCCGGGTCAACGCGCTCTCCCCGGGGCCGGTGGACACCCCGCTGCTGCGCGAACTGTTCGCCGCGGACCCGGAGCGCGCGGCCCGCCGGCTGGTGCACGTCCCGCTGGGCCGCTTCGCCCGCCCCGAGGAGATCGCCGCCGCGGTGGCCTTCCTCGCGAGCGACGACTCCTCGTTCATCACGGCGAGCGAGTTCCTGGTCGACGGAGGCATCGCGGGCGCCTACGTGACGCCGCTGTAGGCGCCTGACGCCAAGGGTCGTCCGCCCACGGAACGCCTCCGGTTCGAGTGCAACCTTTCCGGGTCCGCGCGAGTCTCGGTGTGCGGAGGGTGCGGGAACCGCCCGTGCCCCCGCGGCCGGGCCCGTGCGCCCGGTCCGCCGCCATCGTTCCAGGGGGGAACAGATGACCCGAACCGTCACCGGCCGCCTCGCCGGCACCGCCGCCGCACTCGTCCTCGCCGCGGGCACCGCGCTCGTCGCCGCCGTGCCCGCCTCGGCCGCCCCGATCATCAGCATCGGGTACGACGTGCAGGTCCGCGCCGTGCACAGCGGCAAGTGTCTGGAGGTCGCCGACTGGCGCACCGACAACGGCGCGCCGGTCCGCCAGTGGACCTGCACCGGCGGTGCCAACCAGAAGTGGCACTTCAACCCGGACGGCACGGTGCTGAACGCGCACAGCGGCAAGTGCCTGGAGGTCCCGGGCTGGAACCGCGAGCGCGGGGTCCAGGTGGGCCAGTGGGACTGCCACGGCGGCTACAACCAGAAGTGGGAGGGCATGAACGCGATGCCCGATCTGGGCTCGATGTCCGTCTGGAGCTCCTACGCGGCCCTTCCGATCGACATCAGGAGCGCGAGCACGGCGGACGGCGCACCGGCGGTCCTGTGGCCGGCGGGCGGCCCCGGGTACAACCAGCAGTTCAGCTTCGAGGGCTAGGGCGTCTCTTGTGGATCTTGTCGGACAGGCCGCGGCGAGGTGCGTGCCCCGGCGTCGCGGGCCCGGCAGTGATCCACAAGAGCCCCGGCCCCGGGGCCCGCGGGCCGGTCCGGCGGTGCCGCGTCGCCCACCGCCGGGCCGGGATTCCGCCTTCTCACCGTAATCTCATCGAAAAGGCCGGGAATCCGGGGTCCAGCTGATTTCGCGCTTATCCGGCTGGCCTTAGATTCGGTGTCGTGAGCGAGCAGATCCCCGCCGGGTGGTACCCGGACCCGAAGGACATCAGCGGCGACCCGAGGCCGCAGCGCTGGTGGGACGGCAAGGGGTGGACGGCCAGCACCCGGCCCGCACCCTCGGACGCACCGCCGCCGGAGGCCCCGGCGGCCGGTGTTCCGGGGCCGGACGAGGCCGCCGGACCCCGGGTGCTGGAGGGGGAGGTGCTGGACGGCGGGCAGTCGGTC
The DNA here is from genome assembly GCF_042261735.1 of Kitasatospora sp. NPDC056327. NCBI lineage: Bacteria > Bacillati > Actinomycetota > Actinomycetes > Kitasatosporales > Streptomycetaceae > Kitasatospora > Kitasatospora sp. NPDC056327. Next base: position 27,580 of record NZ_JBHJRC010000085.1, read on the forward strand.
CGCTACCCGGAGCCTCCGCCCTTCGGCACCGCCTACGGTTCGCCGGTGCCGCCGGCCCCGAGGCGCAGGCGCAGGCCGTCCAAGGTGGTGATCGCGGCCGCGGTGGCGGCCGTGCTCGGCCTGGGCGTCGGCTCGGGCGTCACCTACCTGGCGACCGGTGACCACGACGACCGGCACCGTGCGGCCCGTCCCGTCGCCCCGAACGGGGAGGGCGGTCCCTGGCGCGGCCTGCCCGACTTCAACGGCCCCGGGGACGGCGGCGGTGGCAACGGCAGCGGCGGCAACGGCCAAGGGAACGGAAACGGCAGCGGCGGCAACGGCCAGGGCAAGGGGAACGGCAACGGTGGCGGTGGCAACGGCCAGGGCAACGGCGGCCAGGGCAAGGGCAACGCCACCGACCGCGCCGTGGACGTGGTGAACCGGCTCGTGCTGCAGGTCCCCTCCGGCTGGGAGGGCGGCACCACCCGCGACGGCTACGCCGCGCTGAGCATCGGCTCCTACGAGTGCGAGGGCGGCGGTACCTGCTCGCTCGGCGGTGCCAACACCGGCCGGATCGACGGCTCCGGCAGCGACGCGCAGGCGGCGGCCAAGGCCGACATCGAGAAGGCCGTCAAGGACTCCTACAACGAGATCGTCTCGCACGAGGAGCTCAAGTCCGAGGCGGTCAAGGTGGACGGCCGGGACGGCTACCTGGTCCGCTGGAAGGTGGACGCCGCCAAGGGCAACGACGGCTACGTGCAGACCGTGGTGTTCCCGTCCGCCGACGGCAAGTCCCTGGTCTCGGTGCACCTCGGCTTCGACATCGCCGCCAAGGCGCCCGACGTCGCGGTGATGGACGCCATCGTCAAGGGCATCGGCGACTACAGCGGCAAGCTGCCGGCGATCCCGGGCTTCCCCGGCGCCCCGGGGGACGGCGGCACCGCGAACACCTGACCGCCGCCGCGGCCCGGCTCACCGGCCGCGGACCGGCCCACGAACGGCGGTGGCCCGCCCGGAACGATCCGGGC
>NZ_JBHJRC010000086.1:0-28565 GCF_042261735.1 Kitasatospora sp. NPDC056327
CGTCCGGGGCCCGGCCCCGACCGGTTCAGGGGGTCGGGCAGGCGACGGGGCGGACAGGCGGGCGGTCAGAACTTGCGCGCCTGGGTCACCTGGTCGAGGTGGACGAGGACGTCGTAGGCCCGGCCGATCGCGAGCCTCGGCATGGGGTCGCCGACGAAGATCGAGCCGGCGTCGTAGGTGGGGCGGGAGACGTTCAGCCAGTCGCGCGCGACCCGGGGCGCGGTGCGCAGGTCGACGTAGTAGTCGCGGAAACGGACCCGGTCGAGGGTGTACTCGTTCATGTCCGGTGCCGCCGCCGGAACGGTGACGGTCTTCCAGTCGCCGGTCAGGACGGCGTCGTTGGTGAGGAAGGCGCCGCTGTCGAAGCTGAAGCCGATGGCCACGTAGTCGCGCCCGTAGGCGTCCCGGAGGTGGGAGCCCTGCGGCTCGGGGTACAGGAAGGTGTCGGTGGACAGGTAGCCGGCGTGCCCGTTGTGCGCGGACATCAGCACCTTGCCGCCGGTGCGGCGCTGCCACCAGGCGGTGTTGTCCGCCATCGACTTGTCGCGCAGCTGCTCCGCCGCGGAGACGGAGGCCGGGTCGGCGAGGTCCAGGGTGGCGAAGGCGAAGGTCTCGGCGATGTTCCGGGCGTGCTGGACGGCCCACTCGTGGGCGTCCTCGCCCGGGGTGCCGCTCGCGGCGACCAGCTCGAACGCCTGCTGGGCCAGGACCGCGGCGCCCCGGCGCTCGGCGACCGGCTTCTGCAGGTATCCGACGAGGTCGTCCAGCGGCCGCAGGCCGGCGTAGAGGCCGGTGAGCCGCGCCAGGGCCTCCGGGCGAACCCGTCCGACGTAGGAGGTGACCCGTTCGAAGATCCGGTCGCCCAGCCTCGGGAGGCCGAGGTCGTCGCCCAGGAAGTGGACCGGGTTCTGCGGGTGGGTGCGGTTGTGGGAGCGCATCCAGGCGATCAGCTCGACGAACTCCTCGCGTTCCCAGGGGCTGCCGCCCAGCGCGTCCTTCACGAGCTGCCGGGCGTCCCCGGGACCGCCCTGGACGTACTCGTCGATCTGCAGGCCGCTGGTCCAGCTGGTCTCCAGGGCGAAGGCGGTGAAGCCCTTCTCCTCCACGAGGTGGCGGAAGAGCCGGTCCTTCATCGCGAAGAACTCGTGCGAGCCGTGGGTGGCCTCGCCGACCCCGACGATCCTGGCATCACCGATCATCGCGTCCAGGGCCCGCAGGTCGGCGGTGCGGCCACCGGGATCCGTCGTCCGCAGCGGCTGGGCGACGCTCTCCAGCGCGCGGACGACCGCGGCCCGCTCCGCCTGCGCCGGGTCGGCGACCGCGGGGGCCGAGGGGGGCACGGGGGCCGCGGCCGCCGCCACCGGGGCCAGGACGGCCGCGGCCGCCACCGCCGCCGTCGCCGCCAGCAGTCCGCGCCGCCCGATCCGCTTGCTGTGTGCCATGGTTCCGCTCGCTCCTCGACTCGTCGGAACGCCGACGGCCTCGGCGTTCACCGAGTCGATCATCACGTCGGAGAGGGCGGCGGCGCGCTGGGGACGGCCACCGGATTCCCCGGGGGAAACCCCCTGCCGGATTCGGTGGCCGGCCCCCCGCCCGCGGGCGGCCCGTCGGCCGTTACAGCGTCCGCAGAGCCCGCTCGCACTCCCGGCAGCGCTGCTCGGCGAGCGGCGGCGGGTACCAGGGCTCGCCCAGCCCGGGCCGGAAGTGCGCGTGCTCCATGTCCACCGTGTCCCGCCCGCACAGGGTGCTCGGCAGCGGGTCCTCGGGGACGTCCGGGTCCGCTCCGGCGGCGTGCACGCCCACGACGGCGGGCTCGACACCGTCCGGGCCGAGCACCCGGGCGAGCTCCAGTTCGTAGAGGACGACGATCGAGGCCATGAGTCGAGGATCGGACGGGAACGGCCGCGCGGACACCCGGGGTGGGCTGTTCGTGGCCGTCACCCCGAGCCACCGTTCGTGGGCGCACGGGCTGCCCCGGTGGACGGGCCGCGAACCGGGACCAAGCGCACAGGCGGTACGGGACCTTCGGACCGCGACCCGGTCCCGGTGGACCGGTCCGCCGCGGCCCCGCGCCCGGCAGCCTGGTGATCACGGCGCACGCGGCGGGGCCGCCGGGGTGTCACCCGGCCGGACCCGCCGCGTTGCCGCCGAAGGCGCCGTTGGCGAGCGTGGGCCGGGGTCGCGGAGACCGTCCGGCCGGCACGCGACGGCGGGTCCACCGATCGAAGGAGTGCACGTGTACTGGAGCAGCGGGAACTACGAGGCGTTCGCCCGGCCGCGCAAGCCCGAGCGGGCCGACCGGGTGAGCGCCTGGTTCGTCGGCGCGGGGCTGGCGTCGCTCGCGGGGGCGGCCTTCCTGGTGCGCGACGGACAGGTGCCCGGCGAGCGGATCACCGTCCTGGAGCGCCTGAGGCTGCCCGGTGGCGCGCTGGACGGCATCAAGGAGCCCGAGAAGGGCTTCGTGGTGCGGGGCGGCCGCGAACTGGAGGACCACATGGAGTGCCTGTGGGACCTCTTCCGCTCGGTGCCGTCGCTGGAGGTCGAGGGCGCCTCGGTGCTCGACGAGTTCTACTGGCTGAACAAGGACGACCCGAACTTCTCCCTCCAGCGGGTCACCGAGCGGCGCGGCCGGGACGCGGGCACCGACAACCGGTTCGCGCTGAACGACCGGGCGCAGAAGGACCTGGTACGGATCTTCCTCGCCACCCGCGAGGAGCTGGAGGGCAGGCGGATCGACGAGGTCTTCGGCCGCGACTTCCTGGACAGCAACTTCTGGCTGTACTGGCGGACCATGTTCGCCTTCGAGGAGTGGCACGGCGCCCTGGAGATGAAGCTCTACCTGCACCGCTTCGTCCACCACGTCGGCGGCCTGCCGGACCTCTCCGCGCTGAAGTTCACCAAGTACAACCAGTACGAGTCGATGGTGCTGCCGCTCACCCGCTGGCTGATGGACCAGGGCGTGACCTTCCGGTTCGACACCGAGGTCACCGACATCGACTTCGACCTCGCGCCGGGGCGCCGCCGGGCCACCCGGATCCACTGGGAGGAGGGCGGGCGGCCGGGCGGCACCGACCTCGGCGAGGACGACCTGGTGTTCACCACCATCGGCTCGCTCACCGAGAACTCCGACAACGGCGACCAGCACACCCCGGCCCGGCTCAACGAGGGCCCGGCCCCGGCCTGGGACCTGTGGCGGCGGATCGCCGCCAAGGACCCGGCGTTCGGCCGCCCCGAGGTCTTCTGCGGCAACATTCCGCAGAGCAAGTGGGAGTCGGCCACCGTCACCACCCTGGACCGGCGCATCCCGGAGCACATCCGGCGGGTGGCCAAGCGCGACCCGTTCAGCGGCGGCGTGGTCACCGGCGGGATCGTCACCGCCCGGGACTCCTCCTGGCTGCTGAGCTGGACCGTCAACCGGCAGCCGCACTTCAAGCAGCAGCCGTCCGACCAGATCGTCGTCTGGGTGTACTCGCTGTTCGTCGACCGGCCCGGGGACTTCGTCCGCAAGCCGATGCAGGAGTGCACCGGCGAGGAGATCACCCAGGAGTGGCTGTACCACCTGGGCGTCCCCGAGGCGGAGATCCGCGAGCTCGCCGCCTCCGGCGCCCGCTGCGTGCCGGTGATGATGCCCTACGTGACGTCGTTCTTCCTGCCGCGCCGGGCCGGCGACCGGCCGCAGGTGGTGCCCGACGGCGCCGTGAACTTCGCCTTCATCGGTCAGTTCGCGGAGACCGGCCGGGACTGCATCTTCACCACCGAGTACTCGGTGCGCACCGGTATGGAGGCGGTCTACCGGCTGCTGGACGTCGAGCGCGGGGTGCCCGAGGTGTTCAACTCCACCTACGACGTGCGCAAGCTGCTCGCCGCGACCAGCCGGCTGCGCGACGGTGCCGAACTGGATCTTCCCGGGCCGGAGTTCCTCCGCAAGCGGCTGCTGCACCGGCTGGAGGCGACCGAGGTCGGCGCGCTGCTGGAGGAGTTCGGCCTGATCGACGAGGGGCGGTGACGGCGGGCGGCCGGTGCGCACGCGTGCGACCGGCGGGGGCCCTCCGTCAGTAGTAGTGCCGGCGTCCGCCGACCGCGTGCCCGAGAGCACCGGCGATCCACAGCACGAGGCCGATGACCACCAGGACCACACCTATGGTCCACAGGAACGAGAGGCCGGTGACGAGGCCGATGACAAGCAGTACGACGCCGAGGACGATCACGGAATCCTCCTGGTGAGTGCGGGCGGCCGGGGTCGCGGCCGGGTGACCCGACGAGACCCGACCGCGTCCCGGTGCTGCGTCTACCACCCGCCCGGCCGGGCAAACACGCCGGGCGCCGCGCCGCCGGCAGCGCTCCCGGCGGGGGCGGCCGGCCGCGCTACGCGGCCCGGCTGCCCGGGACGCCGAAGTCGGTGAACAGCGCACGGCGCTCCTCCTCGGTCAGACCGCCCCACACCCCGTAGGGCTCCCGGGTGGCGAGGGCGTAGCGGCGGCACTGCACCCGCACCGGGCAGCGCGCGCAGACCGACTTCGCGTTCGCCTCCCGCTCCTTCGCGGCGGCGCCGCGCTCGTTCACGGGGTGGAAGAAGATGCTGCTGTCGACGCTGCGGCAGGCTCCTTCCAGTTGCCAGCTCCAGTGGTGCTCCACTGCGCCGGGGAGGCGGGAGAGGTCGGTCACGACTGCTCCTTCCGGTCGGGGTGGTCGGTGTTGTCGGCTCGTCTAACCCCGATGCGGCGGTTCATTCCTCCGGCTTCCGCACCGGTACGGGGCGGGCCCGCCGCGGGGCCCCTCAGGCCGACAGCAGCGCGTCGAGCCACCGGTCCCAGTCGATGCGATCGGACTCGGTGCCCACCGGCACCGCCCGGCCGGTGGCCCGCAGGAAGCGGGTCAGCGGGCGGACGGGCGCGTTCAGCAGCGCGATCCCGGTCTCGCCTCCCAGGGCGATGTACACGTGCTCGCCCGTGCGGCTCGGTTCGATGCGGACGTCGCCGTCCCCCACCGGCTCGCGCAGGCCGGCCGCGAGGAGGTCGCGGGCCAGTACCCAGACCGCCCCCTCGTCGGCGCCGAAGTCCAGCCGGACGGCGAACGGGTCGCCGGCCTCGTAGCGGCACTCGACGTCCAGGCTGCGCCCCTGCGCCTCCCCCGTGATCAGACGCATCCTCAGCCGTACCGCTACGACGTCCGCCATCGCCCCGCCCTCCCGCAACCTGTGGTGCGAACACTGTGGGGACCCGTCTGCCCCGACGGGCCCCACTCATGCGGGCGAAGGGCGACGCGTCCGGACGGGACGGGCCGCGGCGCTCAGCCGCCGGTCAGCAGCCGCCGGTTGTCGACCTCGGCCCAGATCGTCTTGCCCTGGCTGTGCGGCTCGGCGCCCCAGCGGTCGGCGGTGCGCTCCACGATGAACAGGCCGTGCCCGCCGGGCAGGGCGGGGTTGTGCGGCTGCCGCGGGGCGGGCATGACCTCGCTGCGGTCGCTGACCTCGACCCTCAGCCTGGCCTCGGTGACTTCCAGGACGATCTCCAGCGGGCCGTCGCCGTGCAGCATCGCGTTGGCGACGAGTTCCGCCGCCAGCAGGATGACGTCCTCCGCGGTTCCGTCACCGGCGCCCGGCCCGCCCAGGGACGGGTACCAGTCACCGAGCGCCGCGGCGGTGAACGCCCTGGCACGGGAGACCGGCTTGGGGAGACCGGCCAGGGTCAGTCGCCTGCGCTGGCCGCCGGGAGGGGCCGCGGGCCCCACCTGGAGAGGGTCTCCGTCCAGGGTTCCCCTGCTCATCGTCATACGAGGGCGCCCTTTCGGATCGACAGCGGATTTCCGCTTGGTCGGTTTCCCGGCGGTTCCGGAATTATGCCTGCCACCGCCGGACCGGACCGCGCGCCGTGGCGCGCGCCCGGTCCGGCGCGCCGGGCGGCCGGCCCCTCGGGCCGGTTCACCCGGCCAGGGCGGCGCCGACCGACTCGTGGATCGCGAACACGGTTCGCGCCCCGGTCAGGTCGAGCACCCGCATGACGGTGGCCGGCACGGCGGCGAGCCTGAGCTCCAGTCCCTGCCGCTCCGCCGCGAGGCGGGTGCGGAGCAGGACGTTCAGGCCCGAGGAGTCGCAGAAGCCGACCCCGTGCAGGTCGACCACGACGGCCGTGGGCCGTTGGGCGACCAGCGCGGCCAGTGCCTCCGCCGCCGGTGCCAGGGTTTCGACGTCGAGGTCGCCCGCCAGGACGCAGACCATCGTGCCGTCGGGCCCGGACCGGGTCTCCACCAGGAGATCCGGCCTGGGCAGGGAAGCGGCCAGTACGGCCTCTCCCCGGTCATCGTCGGGTGGCATCATCCTCGTCCCCTCCATGTACGTGCCTTCCGACCATACGGAGATCGGGCCCGTCGGCCAAGTGAGGGGTGGTGGGCCGGGGCCGACGCGCCCCCGAAAACGTGCCGTGCGGCACGCTCAGACGGCCTCCATCCCCTCGCGCAGATGTCGGAGGGTCCGGCTGAGGAGCCGGGAGACGTGCATCTGGGAGAGTCCGAGCCGGGCCCCGATCTGGGACTGCGTCATGTCCTCGCAGAAGCGCATCGACAGGATGAGGCGGTCGCGCTCCGGCAGCGCGGTCACCAGGGGCTTGAGGGCGACGAGGTCCTCGACCAGTGCGAGCTCCCGGTCGTCCTCGCCGAGCTGCTCGCCGACCGGGCTCGGGCCCTCGCCGTCGTCCCCGCCGCCGCCGTCCAGCGAACCGGCGGTGTGGGCGTTGGCCGCGGTCAGTCCCTCGACCACCTCCTCGGGCGCGATCCCGAGGTCCTCGGCCAGCTCGGCCACGGTCGGGGCGCGGTCCAGCCGCTGGGAGAGCCGTTCCTGGGCCCTGGCCAGCGTGATGCGCAGTTCCTGGAGCCGGCGCGGAACGTGGACGGCCCAGGTGGTGTCGCGGAAGTGGCGGCGGATCTCACCGAGGACGGTCGGTATCGCGAAGGTGGTGAACTCCACACCGAGCTCGGGGTCGAAGCGGTCGATGGCCTTGATCAGGCCGACCGCGCCGACCTGGAGGAGGTCCTCCTTCGGTTCGCGGTGCGAGTCGAAGCGGCGGATCGCGAACCGCACCAGGGAGAGGTTCATCTCCACCAGCGTGGAGCGCACGTACGAGTACTCGCGGGTCCCCTCCTCCAGTGTCGCCAGCCGGCGGAGCAGCACCCGGGTGAGTTCGCGGGCGTCCGCCGGCGCGATCTCCCGGGGATCCTCCACCGCCGCCATCTCGGGGGGCAGCAGGTCCCGCAGTCCTGCCCCGGGTGCTGTCGCACCGGCCGGGGCCTGCGTCGACGCAGCGGCGGGAACGATCAGTTCACCGGTGGTGGCCACCATGGGAGTCCTTCCGTCGTGTCGGCACGGTCCAGCGCCCGCTACCCCCGATCCGGGAAAGGATGCAGTCGACCTTTGTGAAGGTTCTGTGCACGTGGCAGGGGCTGGACGGCACCGCGGTCGCGGTGCCTCCCAGAAGGTTGCCTCGGGCACCCAATCGTTTTCAACCTCCGTAACGACTGGGGTAGCCTCCGGGGCGGTACCCACCACGCCCGGGGGACGGTCCGCGGACCCGCTCCCCGGGGCCCACGATCGGATGCGGGCCCGCGGGCCCCGGCGTTCTACGGAGGCGACATTCGATGGCCGGCCCGACCACCTTCCACGGCCCGCGGCACGACCCCGGGGAGCCCGGTCCCGCGCAGGTGGGCGAGCCGGAGCTCCGGTTGCTCCTGGCCGGACTGACCGCGGTCCGCGACGGCGACTTCGGCACCGAACTGCCGGACGACGCGGACGGGCTGCTGGGCGAGATCGCCACCGTCTTCAACGGCATGGTGGACCAGCTGTCGCGCTTCACCTCGGAGGTGACCCGGGTCGCCCGGGAGGTCGGCACCGAGGGGCGGCTCGGCGGCCAGGCCCAGGTCCCTGGCGTGTCGGGCTCCTGGGCGGACCTCACCGACTCGGTCAACGCGATGGCCGGCAACCTCACCACCCAGGTGCGCGACATCGCCCAGGTGGCCACCGCCGTCGCCAAGGGCGACCTCTCGCAGAAGATCACCGTCGACGCCCGCGGCGAGATCCTCGAACTCAAGAACACCGTCAACACCATGGTCGACCAGCTGTCCGCGTTCGCCGGCGAGGTGACCCGGGTGGCCCGCGAGGTCGGCACCGAGGGCATCCTCGGCGGCCAGGCGGACGTGAAGGGCGTCTCCGGGACGTGGCGCGACCTCACCGACTCGGTGAACTTCATGGCCGGCAACCTCACCGGCCAGGTCCGCGCGATCGCCCAGGTGGCCACCGCGGTGGCCGGCGGCGACCTCTCCCAGAAGATCACCGTCAACGCCCGCGGCGAGATCCTCGAACTCAAGGAGACCATCAACACGATGGTCGACCAGCTGAGTTCCTTCGCCGACGAGGTCACCCGGGTGGCCCGCGAGGTCGGCAGCGAGGGCAGGCTGGGTGGCCAGGCCCAGGTCGACGACGTCTCCGGCACCTGGAAGCGGCTCACCGAGAACGTCAACCGGCTGGCCGGGAACCTCACCCGGCAGGTGCGCGCCATCGCCGAGGTGACCAGCGCCGTCGCGGCCGGCGACCTGACCCGCTCGATCACCGTGGACGCCTCCGGCGAGGTCGCCGACCTCAAGGACAACGTCAACTTCATGGTGCAGTCGCTGCGCGAGACCACCCGCGCCAACGAGGAACAGGACTGGCTGAAGACCAACCTCGCCCGGTTCTCCGCGCTGATGCAGGGCAGGCGCGACCTCGTGGTCGTCGCCGAGTCCGTGATGGACGAACTCGCCCCGCTGGTCTCCGCCCAGTGCGGTGCCTTCTACCTGGCCGAGGAGGCGCCCGAGGGGACGGTGCTGCAGCTCGTCGGCTCCTACGCGTTCCCCGACGGCGAGCGCCCCACCCGCTTCCGGCTCGGCGAGTCCTTCGTCGGCCAGGCCGCGCGCAGCCGGCGCACCATCACCGTCGACTCCCTGCCGACCGGCTACCTGGCCGCCTCCTCCGGCCTCGGCCGCACCGGCTCGCTGTCCCTGGTGGTGCTGCCGATCGTGGTCGAGGAACTCGTCCTCGGCGTCATCGAACTGGCCTCCGTCCAGCCGTTCACCCAGGTCCACCGGGACTTCCTGGACCAGCTGATGGAGACCATCGGCGTCAACGTCAACACCATCATCGCCAACGCCCGGACCGACGAGCTGCTCGGCGAGTCCCAGCGGCTCACCGCCGAACTCCAGGCCCGCTCCGAGGAGCTGCAGGCGCGCCAGGAGGAGCTCCAGGCCTCCAACGCCGAACTGGAGGAGAAGGCGGAGCTGCTCGCCACGCAGAACCGCGACATCGAGGCCAAGAACCTGCAGATCGAGCAGGCCCGCCAGGAGCTGGAGGAGCGCGCCCATCAGGTGTCGCTCGCCTCCACCTACAAGTCGGAGTTCCTGGCCAACATGAGCCACGAGCTGCGCACCCCGCTCAACAGCCTGCTCATCCTGGCCCAGCTGCTCGCCCAGAACCCCACCCGCAACCTCACCGCCAAGCAGGTCGAGTACGCCGGCATCATCCACTCGGCCGGCTCCGACCTGCTCCAGCTCATCAACGACATCCTCGACCTCTCCAAGGTCGAGGCCGGGAAGATGGACGTCAACGTCGAGCCGGTGCCGCTGCGCGCGCTGCTCGACTACGTCGAGGCCACCTTCCGCCCGATGACCGGCCAGAAGAACCTCGCCTTCGCGGTGCAGACCGTCGACGGCGTGCCGGCCGAACTCCTCACCGACGACTACCGGTTGCGCCAGGTGCTGCGCAACCTGCTGTCCAACGCGGTCAAGTTCACCGAGCAGGGCCGGATCGAGCTGCGGATCGAACCGGCCACCCTGGCGGAACTGCCCGACGGCGTGCGGCGCGACGGCGGCGCGGTGCTCGCCTTCCGGGTCGGCGACACCGGCATCGGCATCGCGCCCCAGCACCTGGAGACGGTCTTCGGCGCCTTCCAGCAGGCGGACGGCACCACCAGCCGCAAGTACGGCGGCACCGGGCTCGGCCTGTCGATCAGCCGGGAGATCGCCTACCTGCTCGGCGGCGCCATCACCGTGGAGAGCACCCTTGGCCGGGGCAGCACGTTCACCCTCTACCTGCCCGCCACCCGCGCCGACGCCGTCACGGCCGGCACCGCCGGGGCGCCCCGCCGCGCGCTGGACCGCGCCCCGGAACCGTCCGCGGCCCCGCACCGGGACCGGACCCCCGACGACCCCGCCGCCGGCGAGGGGCCGCGCCGCCTGCTGGTGGTCGAGGGCCGCCCGAACGGCCTGCTGTCCCTGGTCGCGGAGAACGCCGTGGCCGACCTCGCCCGGTACGCCGGACCGCACCGGCAGGTCGAGATCGTCACGGCGGTCGGCGCCCAGGAGGCCGCCACCGCCCTGGCCACCGCCGCCTGCCACTGCGTCGTCCTGGAACTCGACCTGCCCGACGGCACGGCGGGGACGCTGCTCGACGAGATGGAGCGCGACCCCGCGCTGCACGCCGTCCCGGTGCTGGCCCACCACAACCGCGGCGTCGGCGCGGAGGACGAGCAGGCCGTGCACCGGGACGGCAGCCGGCCTCCGGAGTTCCTGTCCAGCCTCGACGAGCTGCGCGAACGGATCGCCCTGCACATGAGCGCCGACCACCCCGGCGGCGTGCTGCCGCTGGTGCGCGGCACCGAGCGGAACACCCCCTTCAGCCCGGAGACCGACCCCACCCTGTCGGGCCGCACCGCGCTGGTGGTCGACGACGACGACCGCAACCTCTACGCGATCACCAGCATCCTGGAGCTGCACGGCATGCGGGTCCTCCAGGCGGAGAACGGCCGCGCCGCGCTGGAGGCGCTGGCCGCCCACCCCGGGATCGACGTGATCCTGATGGACGTGATGATGCCGGAGATGGACGGGTACACGGCCACCGCGGCCATCCGCGCGATGCCCGAGCACGAGGGGCTGCCGATCATCGCCGTCACGGCGAAGGCGATGATCGGGGACCGCGAGAAGAGCCTGGCCTCCGGCGCCAGCGACTACATCACCAAGCCGGTGGACGCGGGTGAGGTGATCGGCCGGATCAAGCACCACCTCACCCGGTAGCCGTCCGCCGCGGCCACCGGTTCCGACCTCCAGGAGTCAGCACCGTGCACCAGTCCCAGGATCCGACCACGCCGGGCCTCCCCGCGCCGGCCGCGCCGCACCGCCTGCCCGCCCCCTCCGGCGGGGCGGTGGTGCCCCGCAACGGCGGGGCGGCGGTGGACGGCCCGGCGGGCGGGGAGGCGCCGGCCGGCACGGTGACGGCGGGCACGGCGGTGGACGGCCCGGCGCCGGGCGGGGAGGCGACCGCCGTCGGCCGGCTCGCCGGCACCGTGGAGCGGCTGCGGCTGGAACTGGATCGGGCCCAGGCGCACTCGGCCGGCCGCGCCGTCGTCGAGATGGGCGTCGGCGTGCTGGTCGAACGGCTGCGCTGCGGGCCCACCGAGGCGGCCGGACAGCTGGAGAGCCTGGCGGAGCAGGCCGGCGTGACGCCCCTGGCACTCGCCGCCGACCTGGTCAACCAGGCCGCGGCGGACCAGATCTCCGCGCTCGCCCGGGAGTTCGTCGCCGGCGCGGCCGTCCCGCCGGAGGGGACCCCGGCCGCACCGCCGGACGGGCCGCCGGCCGCCGTCCCGGACGGACCGGTCCCCGAACCGGTGGCCGTGCGGCTGCGCAGCACCGAGGCGGACGCGCTGGCCGGCGGCGACGCCGCGGCCGCGGCCCGCGCCATGCTGGAGCACGCGCTGCTCCCGCTCGGGGTCGCCGCCGTCGCGGTCTGGGCGGCCCACCCGGACCTCTCGCTCTCGCTGGCGGGGAGCGCCGGCTTCCACCCGGAGGAGGCCCGCCGCTGGCGCCATGTGCCGCCGGGTGTGCCGACCCCGGCGCGGCGCGCCCTCGACGAGCGGGCCGCGGTCGGCTACCCGACGCTCGCGGAGGCCTCGCTGCCCTCGATCGGTCAGCACGAGATCCGGGGCGGCCGGCTGGCCGTCCCGGCGGGCAAGGGCGGTCGGCTGATCGGCGTCCTGGAACTCTGCTGGCACGAGGCGCTGCCCGAGCAGTCGCAGCCGCTGCAGCGGCAGTTCGAGGCGCTCGCGGAGGTCGCAGCCGCCACCCTGGAGTCGGCGAGCGTCCGGGCGGAGGCCGCACCCGAGGCCGCCGACCCGCCGTTCGAGGAGCTGCGGCAGCTGACGGACGGCCTGCTCGACCCGTGCATGATCCTGCGGGTGGCCCCCGACGCGGACGACGTCCCGCCACCGTTCGTGATCCGGCACGTCAACCCGGCGTTCGTCGACTTCGCCGGCCGGCCCACCGGGCTGATCGCCGGCGCCCGGCTGCTGGAGGCGTACCCGCTGGCGGCCGAGCCGGGCGGCCTGGCCGAGAAGGTCGAACACGTCCTCGCCACCGGTGAGCCGTTCCGCACCCCGGCGCTGCGGCTGGCCGCCCTGGTCGACGGCGTCCCGCTGGTCACCAGTGCGCAGGTGAGCATCAGCCGGCACGGCGGGCACCTGGCCGTGGTCTGGCGCCTTGAGGACGGTGCCCCGCGGGTGGCCAGGCTGCTCCAGCACGCGCAGCGGCTGGGCCGGATCGGCGGCTTCGAGGAGGACCTGCGGAGCCGCCGGATCGCCTGGAACGACACCCTCTTCGAGCTGCACGGCCTGCCGCCGACCGCCTCGCCAATCGCCCTCGACCAGCTCGCCGACCACGCCCACCCGGACGACCGGCAGGCCATCGGCCGGTTCCTGCGCACCCTGCTGCACCACCACCGCCCGGCGTCCACCGCCTTCCGGCTGCAGCGGCCCGACGGTGTCACCCGGCACATCCGGGTCGTCGCCGAACCGGTGCCCGAGCCGGGCAGCGGGCTGCGCACCGTCCGCGGGGCCTACCAGGACATCTCCGCCCAGCACTGGACGGAGGTCGCGCTCGCGGCCACCCGGGACCAGCTCGCCCAGAGCGAGCAGCAGTCCGCCGAACGCAGCCGGCTGGCCCTCCAACTGCAGCACGCGATCATGCCGCCCGCGCGGGGCCCGCTGGACCTGCCCGACCTGCGGGTGGGCGTGCGCTACCGCCCGGCCGAGAAGGGCCACCTGGTCGGCGGCGACTGGTACGACGCCCTGCCGCTGCCCTCCGGGGACGTCCTGCTCTGCGTCGGCGACGTCGCCGGGCACGGCATCGAGGCCGCCACCGGAATGGTCGCCCTGCGCAACGCGCTGCGCGGCCTGGCCGCGACCGGCGCCGGGCCGGCCCAGCTGCTGGGCTGGCTGAACAGCGTCACCCACCACCTCACCGACAACGTCACCGCGACGGCGGTCTGCGGCCTCTACCGGCCGGGCGAGCGCCGGCTGCGCTGGGCGCGCGCGGGCCACCCGCCGCCGGTGCTGCTGCGCGGGAACCGGGCGACGACGCTGCCGCTGCTGGGCGGCATCCTGCTCGGCGCCGTCGACCAGGCCGACTACGAGGAGGGCGAGATCGTCCTGGAGCGGGGCGACACCCTGGTGATGTACACCGACGGGCTGATCGAGCGCCGGGACGAGTCCCTGCAGGCGTCGCTCGCCGGGCTGCTCTCCCTCGCCGAGCAGGCCCGGGGCGCTGCCCCGGCCGGCGCGAACGGCCTGGAGGATCACCTGGACCACCTGCTGCGCTACAGCAGCGCGGACACCGACGACGACACCTGTCTGGTCGGGATCTCCGTCCGCTAGGGCGCGTCGGGCGTCAGAGCACGGGCGCGGCGGTGCCGGCGGCCCGTTCCGCGGGCTCGGCGGGGGTGTCCGTCCAGCCCCGCGCGATGCGCTCCAGGCCCTGCCAGAGGCCGAGCGCCTGCTCGTGCAGGTACTTCGCCGTGCCGTCGCTCGTCTCCACCGCCGTCAGATAGGCGTCGATGCCCGTCACGGCGTGCCGCACCTGCCGCTGCAACGGCTCGACACGGCAGGCGTGTTCACCCTCCTCGCAGGGCGGGCCCACGTGTTCGGTCAGGAAGGACGCGAGCCGCTCCAGTCCTTCCCTGCTCGGCTGGGTCACGGAACCATCTCCCGGAAGCGGCGGCGCCGGCGGGGTGCGGAAATGTGCGCCCGGCGCAACCCTCACTGTTCGCCCGTTCGGCTCACCTGTCAACCATTGCACGAATTCGATGTCGTGCTTCCGGTGTCGTGAATCGACGGTCCTATTCTTGGTCCATGGAGAACGGCAGTGCGACCACGCGGCAGTGGACCTTCCTCACCAACCACGCACGCGTGCTCGTCCAGATCGCCCGTGATCCCGGCATCCGGGTGCGGGACATCGCGGCCCGCTGCCTGCTGACCGAGCGCGCCGTCCAGCGCATCATCGTCGACCTGGAGGACGCCGGGTACCTCAGCCACGAGCGCCACGGCCGGACCAACCACTACAGCGTCATCGACAGCAAGCAGCTGCGGCACCCCGCCGAGTCCGGGTTCACGCTCGCCGAACTGCTCTCGGTGCTGCTCCGCTGATGCCGCTGATGCCACCGGTACCACTGGTACCACCGGCGGGACGGATGCCGGCGGGCCCCGGCCGTGCGGCCGGGGCCCGCGGTGGTCGGCGCGGCGGCGCTCAGTAACGGAGGACGGCGGCGACCCGGCCGCCGTCGGAGAGCGCGCCGTCCGGCACGAAGCTGACCTCGGCCCCGGTGTCCAGGGCCCGCTCGATCACCTCGTCGACGATGTCCTCGCGCGCCCCGGACTCGTCGGAGGCGGCCGGGACGAGGTGCTCGCCGTCGTCGCGCACGGTGGTGCGGAAGTTCTCCTCGACCACCAGGCGGGAGATCCGGCCGTCGCCCGCCGCCTGCCAGACCTCGTCCAGACCGGCGGCGAACGCCTGCCGGCCGCGCGCCGTGTCCAGTTGGGCGAGGGCCTCTGCGCTCGCCCGCTCGGCGTGGGCGCGGACGGCGGGCTCGACCACCTTGCGGACGGTCTCGGCGTCCGCCTGGGCGAGGCCGCCGTACGGGATCTGCTCGGTCGCCTCCTTGGCGATCGGGCCGACGGCGTCCAGCAGGGCGAGCGCGGCGGCCTCGCCGGCCACGTAGAGCGGGCGGCGCTCGGCGGCGAGCAGCTTGCCGATCGCGGTGTCGGCCTGCCGCAGGAAGGTCTTGGTCTCCTCGTCGCGGAAGGTGCTCGGGGTGTCGCCGATGCGCTCCTGGCGTTCCGGGTCGGGGTTGTCGAAGACCCGCACCAGCGGGAAGCCGTGCTCCTTGTCCTCGGTGACCCGCTCCTCGTCGCCGCCCCAGAGCACCACCCGGTCGGCGGCGACCGCGAGCACCCAGTAGGGGCGTTCGGCGGCCTGGGCGGCGACCAGGTTGCGGGTGAGGAAGGTGTCGGACAGCACCACCCGGGCGGGGGCGGTGCGCCCGAGTGACCAGACCTGGTGCTCCCCGGGGGCGGCGAGGATCGCCAGGCCGTCCTCGGCGTGCACCAGGTCGACCTCGGTGAGGGCGCGGTCGAGCTGCTCCAGCAGGTCGATCCGGTCCGCGCGGGAGACCGCCGGGTCGGCCTGGATCCGTTCCTTGGCCTCCGCCAGCAGGTTGCGCAGCCGCACCGGGTCCTGGGCGTTGTCGGGCTCCCGGCGGTGCGTGGGCATCAGGATGGACACCGCCGGATACGGCCGCGGCCGGCGCAGCTCGGCGAGGACGGCGGGGCTGAGGGCACGCTGCATGGTGACCCTTTCCGAAGGCGTACCTGCCTTCTGTGCGTGGACACGCTAGGCCCGGGACTGCTCCCGAATGTCCTCAATGTACCGAGATGCACCCCCATTTGCCCTGCCGTCCGCCCCCGGCCGGTCACCCTCCGTCGCCATCTCCCGCTCGGGCCCGCGGCGTCACGCGGTCCGGCGGGGTCACTCGATCCAGACGAGCACCCCGTGCCGGCGGGTGGCGACCGCCCGGAGGAAGTCCGACAGCGCGCGGTACTCCGCCGTCACCAGGTAGAGGGAGTCCTCCGAGGTCCACAGGCCCTGCGGGTAGACCCCGGCCGCGGCGAGGTCCGCCGCGGCGACCCCCTCGGTCAGCCGGCCGGGGTCGAGCGCCGCGAGCGCGTCGGCGGCGAGCCGGACACGGTCCGGCAGGATCCGGCAGGGCGGCCCGTAGCCCCAGTCCTCGGCGCCGGCCAGTTCCTCCTCGCCGTGCACGACGTCCACCGGGAACTCCCGCCTGCGCAGCAGGAAGTCCAGCGCCTGCCAGGCCCGGCCGGTCCCGTGCAGCCGGGCCCACCCGCCCGCCGACCGGCCGGCCCCGGCCTCCTCGTCCAGTTCCCCGACGAACTCCAGGACCCACTCCGGATCCCGCTCGGCCCGTGCCAGCTCTCCGGCACTGAGCCGGACGTACCTGCCGATCATCCCCATGCGGGCACCCTAGGACGGACCACCGACAGCCACCGCGAGCGCCGGAGCCCCGGCGCGGGGCGGGGCGGGCGCGCTCAGGCGGGGTGCCCGGCGTCGATGCCGGCCACGTCGCGGTAGGACAGCACCGGCGCGGCCTCCCCGGGCGGGGCGCCGACGGCCACCGGGGCGAGCAGCAGACCGGTGTGGTCGCCCCACTCGGCACGGTCCAGCACCCGGCCGACGAACCACGCGGGCGCCTCCGGCAGCACCGGCACCCCGTACGGCCCGTGGTACCACTCGACGTCCGCGAACTTGTCGGTGTCGTCCCCGGTGTGCCCGCCGAACAGCTCGGCCAGTCCGTGCCCGTACGGCAGCAGGTGGACGCCCAGCGCCTCGGCCGCGAGGGCCGCGCCGTGGGTGCGGTTCACCCGGGAGATCCACACCACGAACCGGGCGGGGTCGATCGAGCACTGGCCGGCGAAGCCGACCAGGCAGCCCTCGGGTGGCGGACCGGGCGCGGTGACCACGTACACCGGGTAGTCCAGCAGAGCCGTGAAAGCCTCGAACTCGCCCATGCCACCAGCGTAGGCCGGACGGGCCGGGCGCCGCCCCGGGTGCGGGCCGCCCGCCCGGGCCCGCCGCAGCTCACGGCCGCCGGGGACGCCCCGGGGTGCCGCGCCACGGCCGGAACATGACCCGGACGGCACGGGACTTGTCCCAGTGTGCACAGGAGGCGCCGACGCGATGCCGGGCGCCGGACGGCGCGGCATGCTGAGAACCGGCGGCCCGGCCGTTCCGGCCCGGCGCACCCCCTGCCCCCGCACGCTCCCCCTGCTCACTCCCCCGAGCACGACCGAAAGGCCACCCATGCCCTTCATCACCCTTTCCGACGGCTCGCAGAAGTTCTACAAGGACTGGGGCACCGGGCGGCCCGTCGTCCTGTCCCACGGCTGGCCGCTGAACGCCGACGCGTGGGAGCACCAGGCCGTGGACCTCGCGGCGGCCGGCTTCCGCGTCATCGCCCACGACCGGCGCGGCCACGGCCGCTCCACCCAGACGTGGGACGGCAACCACATGGACCAGTACGCCGACGACCTGGCCGAGCTGCTCGACCAGCTCGACCTGACCGACGCGGTGCTGGTCGGCCACTCCACCGGCGGCGGCGAGGTCACCCGCTACCTCGGCCGGCACGGCACCTCGCGGGTGCGCAAGGCCGTCCTGCTGGGCGCCGTCCCGCCGCTGATGCTGCAGACCGAGGCCAACCCCGAGGGCACCCCGCTCTCCGCCTTCGACGGCATCCGCGCCGGGGTCGCCGCGGACCGCTCGCAGTTCTACTACGACCTGAGCGAGGCCTTCTACGGCTTCAACCGCCCCGGGGCCGAGGTCTCGGAGGGCAAGCGCCGCGAGTTCTGGCTGCAGGGCATGCAGGCCGGTCTCAAGGGCGCCCTCGACTGCGTCGAGGCGTTCTCGGAGACCGACTTCACCGAGGACCTCAAGAAGATCGACATCCCGGTGCTGGTCGCGCACGGCAGCGACGACCAGATCGTCCCGATCGCGGCCGCCGCCGAGAAGTCCGTCAAGCTCCTCCCCCAGGGCACCCTGAAGGTCTACCCGGGCGCCCCGCACGGCCTGGTCGGCGCCTACGAGGCCGAGTTCACCAAGGACCTCGTCGCGTTCGTCGCGAGCTGACCCCGGCCCGACGGCCCCCGCCCGACAAACCCCGGCCCCGGCCGTCCGGCAGTGGTTCTCCCCCACCGCCGGACGGCCTGGGGCCGGCCCGCGGGCCGGTTGTCGGTGCCGGCTGGTAGGACACCGTGCATGTCTACCGATCCCACTTCCACCGGCCTCTCCTCCGACGACCTCCACGGCTTCGTCGTCCGTGCCAAGTCCGCGACCTACGCGGGCGGCGGCGGGCACGTGGCACCCAGCCGGACCAACTCGCACGACCTCGCCTACCGCGAGGGGGAACTCGTCTACCGGGACAGCTACTTCGGCGGCACCGACTTCCTCGGACAGGAGACCGTCCACCTCGGGGACCGGCCGGTGTGGGCCATGAACTACCACGGCTACCTGCTCACCGACGACATCACGGCGTTCACCGCGGGCGAGACCGTCAAGGCCGCGCTGACCGCCCTGTACTCCGAGGGCCGCTTCCTCGGCGGCTTCCGGCACACGGCCGGCGGATTCACCTACGTCGACGAGACCACCGGCAGCGTCGACCGGTTCCACGGCGTCGAGCACATCCTGACCGCCGCCGGCCTGCGCGCCTACGAGCTGCGCTACCACGGGGGCCGGATCCTCGACTGAGCACGTCGTCACCCCCGCCGCCCCGGCCGTCCTCCGGCCGGGGCGGCGGCGTGTCGGTGGGCGGATCGCGGGCCGACGGGGGGATGGTGACCGGCGGGGGATCTCACGAGGAGGAGCGAGGATGCCCGAAGTCACCACGCCGTACGCGACCGGGACCCCGTGCTGGGTCGATCTGATGGCGAAGGACCAGCAGGCCGCGCTGGACTTCTACCGCGACCTGCTCGGCTGGCAGGGCGCGGTCGGGCCCGCCGGGTTCGGCGGCTACGCGGTCTGCGAGCTGAACGGCCGGGCCGTCGCCGGCATCGGCCCGACGATGAGCCCCGAGGGCGCGCCGGAGCCGCCGACCGTCTGGACCGGCTACCTGGCGAGCACCGACGCCCGAGCCACCCAGGACGCGATCGTCGCGGCCGGCGGCACCCTGCTGGCGCCCGTGACGGACGTCGGCGACCTGGGCCGGATGCTGGTGGCCGCCGACCCGCAGGGCGCGGTCTTCGGGGTCTGGCAGCCGGGCACGTTCTTCGGCGCCCGGGTGGTCAACGAGCCCGGCGCACTGACCTGGAACGAGCTGCACACCGACGACGTGCCCGGCACCACGGCGTTCTACGGCGCGGCGTTCGGCATCGAGATCGAGCCGCTGGAGGGCGCGGACGCCTACTGGGAGCTGCGGGTCGGCGGCCGGGCCGTCGGCGGTGTGACGCTGCTCGCCAACGACCCGCCCGGCACCCCCGCGCACTGGCTGACCTACTTCGCGGTCGACGACGTGGACTCCAGCGCGGACGCCGTGGTGAAGCGCAACGGCACCGTGCTGGCCCCGCCGTTCGACATGGTCGCCGGCCGGATGACGGTGGTCGCCGACCCGCAGGGCGCGCCGTTCGCCCTGATCGGCCCGGCCTCGGCGTAGGCCCACAGGCCGTCGGCCGTCGGCCGTTCGCCGGGCACCGGGTGCCCGCCGTCCCCGGGCGGGCGGCGGGCTCAGCCCTCGTCGCCCGCCCGCAGCTCGGTGGTGATCGCGCGCCGGCCGGAGACGAGGGCCTCCAGCACCACCGCGGCGCAGACCAGGAGCGCGAGGGCGGCGGTGGGCAGCAGCACCGGCAGCACGAGCGGGGCGAGCGGGGCGTCCACCGCCGCGCCGACCAGCAGCGAGAGGTCGAAGGCCGGGCCGAGCAGGGCGACGACGGCCACCGCGACGACACCCCCGCAGGCCACGGCCGCCAGGGCCTGCGGAACGGTCTCCGCGAGGATCAGCGCCGGCCCCTGACGGGGCCGCAGGCCCATGGTCCGCAGCCGGGCGAGCAGCGCGGCCCGGTCGGGCGCGGCGCGCAGGACGGTCAGCAGCACGGCGAGCAGGGCGAACCCGGCGCCGGCGGCGGCCGCCGACCAGAACAGCCGCACGGTGGAGCGCTGGAGGGGGTCGGCGGCCAGCCGGGCGTCCAGCTCGCGGCTGGTGCGCACCCGGTAGCCGTCGGGAATGCCGTCCGGTTCCTTGCTGACCTCCCGGGCCTCCTCGCGCAGGAGTTCGGCCAGGCCCGTCGCGTCGGCGAGGCCGCTGTGCACGAAGAGGTCCCGCAGCCGGTCGCCGTCGACGTCTCCGGCGGCCAGCCAGTTGTCGGCGCGGGCGAGGTCCGGCACCCGGGCCGCGGCGGGGCCGGCGGGCAGCACGACGAACTCGCGGATCGCCTCGGGGAGGGCTGGCGTGGCGGCCACGGTGCCCACCGCGGTGGCGAGCAGTTCGCCGCCGGGGGTGCGCAGCCGCTGCGGGCCCGCGGTGAACCGTTCGGCGAGGCCGGGGCTGATCAGGGCCGGCACCGGGGCCCCGGCTCCGGCCGGGGCCCCGGCCGGGACGGCCAGCAGGCCGGGGTCGAAGGTGCCGGCGCCGACCGTGCGGGCGATCGCCGCGTACGCCCCGGGCTCGGCGACGACGGCGGTGACCTGGACGGCGAGCCGGCCGGCGCCGAGGACGTAGGTCTGCCGCTCGGTCCGGACAGCGGTGGCGGCGTGCACGCCCGGCAGGGCCCCGGCGGCGGCGAGGAAGGCCCCGGGCAGCGGCGCGTCGGGCGGGACCAGGACGGCGGCGTCGCCGCCGACGGCCGTGCGGGCCGCGCGGAGCCGGGCGCCGTCGACGGCGCCGAGCACGGTGGCTCCGAACCCGGCGGTGGTGACGGCGATCAGCAGGGCGAGCGCGGGCAGCACGGCGGGCCGGTGGCGCCCGCCGGAGCCGTCGGGGCCGCGGGCCGTCCGGGCCAGGCCGAGGAAGCCGATCAGGCCGGGTCCGCGCCGGGCCATGGCGGCGAGCCGGCCGACCGCCCACGGCTGGACGCGGGCCAGCAGCAGACCGCCGGCGAGCGCGACCAGCAGCGGGGCGGCGACCAGCAGCGGGTCCGGTCCCGTCTCGGGCGGGGCCGCGCCCCGGCGACGGACCCCGGCGACGGCCGCCGCCGTGACCACGAGGACGAGCAGCTCACCGACGAGCCGGCGCCGCCCGGCCGCCGGCCGGGGGCCGTCCCGCTCCGGGCGGGCCGACAGCACGGCGGCGCGGACCGGGAGGGCCAGCAGCGCGAGCAGGGTGGTGGCCGCGCCGGCCAGGACCGCCGCCGTCCAGCGCGGCGAGGGCAGCAGGACCAGGGCGAGCGCGGCACCGGCCGCGGCGGCCGGCAGGACGGTCGCCGCGCTCTCGCCGAGCAGCCGCAGCAGGATGCCGGTGCGCGAGCCGCCGCGGGCCCGCAGCAGCCGGAGCTCGGCGGCCCGCCGGTCGGCGGCGAGGGCGGCGGCCAGGCAGAGCACCACGGCGGCGGCGCCCGCGGCCCCGGCCGGGCCGATCGCCGCCAGCGGGGCGGTGGCCCGGTGGCGGGCGGCGGCGCCGGCGAGCACCTCGGGCAGCAGGGTGGTGAGGGTCAGATCGGGGCGGCCGGTCACCTCGGCCGCGCGGACGGCGCCGGGGCCGGCCAGGTAGGAGGCGACGCCGGAGCGGAGCCCGGCGAGCCGGTCGGCGCGCAGGGCGTGCGCGTCGAGGGGCAGCCGCCAGAAGTCCTCGCCGCCCCCGCCCCAGGCCAGCAGCGCGGACAGGCTCTCCCCGGCCACCACACCCGCGGTCTCCCAGCGGACCCCGCCGCCGTCGAGGGTCTTGAGGCAGGCGCGTTCGGGGCAGGGCAGGTCCTGCCAGTAGCGCTCGCGGGGGTCGTCGGCGCGGTAGAGGCCGGTGATCCGGACCCGGGCCGGGGTGCCGTCCGCGCCGGGTCCGCTGTCGACGACGTCCCCGACCGCGAGCCGGATGCTCTCGGCGGCCCGCCCGCTGACGGCGATCGGCAGCGGCTCACCGGGGACGGCCGGTCCGGGCCAGCCGCCCTCGGTCAGGGTCGCGCGGGCGGCGATGCCCTGGAGGTACATCAGGTGCAGCTGCGGGGCGATCCCGCCGGGCCGGTCGTACCCGTCGTTGGGCATCGCCCGGTCGGTCAGCGCGCGGGTGCCGTGGTGCTCGCCGTCCCGGGTGAGCGGCAGGTCCGCGCCGACGAGCCCGGCGAGGCGGTCGCGCTGCCCGTCGAGCTCGGCGGGCGCCGTGCCGGCGCGCGGGCGGGCGGCGACGTGCAGGCTGGTCGCCTTCAGGCCGCGGTCCAGGACGACCCGGCCCAGCGCACGGTCCGCGCCCCGGTCCACGGCACGCGGCAGCGCCGTCGCCGTGAAGACGGCGACCAGCGCGAGCAGCGCGGTGAGCAGGGCCGCCGTCCGCCCCCTGCGCAGCCGGGTGCGGACCCAGGCCGCGGGCCGGTGGACGTCACCGTGCCGGGCGGGTGCGCCGTGGTCCAGCATCCTGATTCCTCCCCCGGCCGTGCCGTGCGTCCCGTCGTGCGGTTGGCGTCCGGGTTCGGCGGGGCGCCGGCACACCGGCCAACGGCGCCCCGTCGCCGTAGATCACCGAATAGCGGACGATGCTGTCAGATCAGCGCCGGGAACGGAAGGAATTGCACGAATGGACGGGGCTCCCGGCACGTTCCCGCCGGTGGCCGCCCCGTTCCCCGGTCGCCCGGCCGACAGTGCCGCGTGACACAGTTCCGCCCATGAACATCAAGACCGCACTGCACAGTTGGGACGAGGCCGTCGCCCTCTTCGAGCGCCGCGGGCTGCCCGTCGGCTCCTACGAGAACCTCTACGAGGAGGAGTACGACGTCCACGCCGGCGATCTCGCGGTCGGGGGCCACCTCGATCTGGACGCCACCGAGCCGGAGGGCACCGGCTACGTCGTGGACGGCGACCTCGTCGTCGACGGCGCCGTCCTCAACATCGACGACGGCTGCCCCGCCCTGATCGTCCTCGGCGACCTGCGGGCCGCCGCCGTCTACCTGGAGGGCGACGCCAAGCTGCTCGTCCGGGGGAACGTCCACGTCGGCGCCTTCGTCGGCAACATGACCGACAAACTGGTGATGATCAGCGGCGACCTGAACGCCGGAGTCACCGTCCTGTCGTCGGAGTTCTTCCCCGACCTCGTCGGCGGCACCCTGCACGGTCCCGTCCTGGCGCCCCCGTACCTCGCGGGCGAACTCGCCGAGCCGCCGGCCGCGGCGGAGGCGGTCCTGGTCCCCGAGGTCCTGCTCACGGGGGCAGGTGACGCCTCCGAACCGCTGCGTCACTTCGACACCCCCGGCGTCCACGGCGGCCGGCTGCTCGCCCGCATAGAGGCCGGCCTTCCCGTCACCCTCCCGGCCGGCCCGCAGGGGGCCGGCGCCGGACAGTAGCGGCCCGGCGACCGGGCCGGGGCCGGGAGGGGGTTCCCTTCCGGCCCCGTTCTGCTGGAGGAGGTGTGCCCGAAGGGGCCCGAGGGAGTGTCGGCAGGCTCGCGGGACGGATCGGGCGGGGAAGGACCGGGCCCACGGCCGGCGGCCGCCGGGCCCCGTGCCGCGGTCATCAGACGACGAAGGGCTCGGGGCCGGTGACCGGCCCCTGGGGTTCGACCTGGCCGGGCGCACCGTCAGGGGCAGGGCAGGTCTCCGGGGCCGGCGGCTTCGGGGTCCGGGGCTTCGGGGCCCGGCGCGGCTTCTTCCCGTCCCTGCCCTTCTCCTTGCCGTTCTCCTTCGTCCTGCCCTTGTTCTCGTCCTTGTTCCCGGGCCTGTCCGGTGTGCCCGTCGGCGTCCCGCCGTCCCCGGGCACAGTGCCCGTGTCACCGGGGGCCGGCCCGTCGGACGTTCCCGGCGGGCAGGCGCAGCTGCCGGGCGCGGACGGCTCGCCGCCGTCGTCGGCGGCGGGCGGCTCCTGACCGCCGTCCGGCTGCTCCGCCGACGGGTCCTGTCCGGTGTCGCCCTGACCGTCCTCGGTGCCGTCGGCCTGGCCGTCCTCACTCCGGCCGGCGTCCGGCTGCTCCGCCGGCGGGCCGGTCGGGACGGGCTCCGGCGCACCGTCCGCGTCGTCAGCGCCCTCCCCTTCGGCAGCGGGCGGCTCCTGATCGGCGTCGCCCTGACCGGCGTCGGTCTGCTCGCCGTCCGGCTGCTCCGCGGGCGGGCCGGTGGGGACGGGCTCCGGCGCACCGTCAGCGCCGTCCGCGGTGTCAGGGGCCTGCGGGGGGCAGGTGCAGGGCGGGGGCGGGCCGTCGCCGCTGTGGCCGGACCCGGCGAGCGCCGGGGTCTGCGGCGGGACGGGGGCGGGCGGCAGCGCGGGAACGGCCGGGGAGGCCGGCCGCACCGGGCCGGCGGTGGCGGCGACGGAGGGGACGACGAGGACGGCCCCCAGAAGCAGCCCGGCCCCGAGCAGCCGGCCGGGCCGGCGGAGCGTGCCGGTGGTCCTGCGGTGCCGGCCGGTGCCGGCGGTGAGCCATGTTCCCCGTCGCATGTCGTCCCCTGATCGTGTGTGGTCCGCGATGCCGGTGAGCCTGCCCGGCGGGTCGCGGGCGGGGCAACGAGGCCGGGCGTCCGGGACGGTCCGGGTCTGTCCGGGAGCCCCTGACCCGGTGTCCGCCGGCGTCCCGCCACCACGCCCACCGCAGGGGAAACCGACCCCTCACACCCCGTCCCACCTGCGCGGACGGGCCCGGACTGTCCCGGACCCCGAAAGGTCTGGCGGGACATGCCGGCCCTCGAAAAGGCTTCGACCGGGCCGCCGAGGGTGCGGTCGGGAGAGAGGTCGTGATGACACCGCAGACGCAGTGGCCGCCGAGCCGGGACGAGAGCCCGGTGGGCCCGGATCCGCTGGGCCGCCGGGTACGGACCGCGGGCATGGCGGCCGCCCAGGTCCCGGTCCCCGAGCGCAGCGTTCCGCTGGGACGGGTCGCGGCGCCCGGCCGGCCGGAGGACCCGGCGGCGCCGGTGAACGGCGCGACCGCCCCCGCCGGCCCGGCGGAGCAGCCGGCCGGCGGGACCGGGCGCGCCACCGGAGGCGGGCGCAGGACCGGCCGGGCGACCGCCCCGGCCGGCGGGCGGCTGCGGCGGGGCGTGCTCCCGCTCGTCCTCGTCGTACTGTGCGCCGTCCTGGCGGGCGCCGCGGTGCACCGCATCACCGGGACCGGGACGGGCCCCGCCGCCGCGGCGCCGGTCCCCGTCTCCGACAGCCCGGCGGCCTCCGCGGCCCCGGAGCCCGACGGTGAGGGCGCCGCCGGCGATCCGCTGCCCGGTGCCGCCCCCGGGGAACCCGCCCCGGCCCCGACCGCTCCCCCGGCACCGGCACCGGCTCCGGTGGTGACGGAGGAGATCGTGCTCCGGTGGGGCGACACCCTGTCCGGGCTGGCGCGGCGTCACCGCACGACGGTGCGCGCGCTCCAGGACCTGAACGGCCTGGGCGAGTCGACGCTGATCCGCGCCGGCGCGGTGCTGCGCGTCCCGCGGCCGGCGGCCGGCACTCCGGGCGGCGGGTCCACCACGGCCACCACGGCCACCGACACCGTCCCGGCCGCCGACACCGGCGCGGACACCCGTCCGTGGACGGCCACGGACACGTCGGACACCGGCCCCGGGTCCCGCGGCCCCGCGGACCCGCCCGGCACCATCGACCTCCGGACACCGCCCCGGGACGACACGACGCCCGCCACCGGCCCGGGCCCCCGCCCGAAGAAGGACACCGCCCCCGGCAAGGACACCACCCCCGGTCAGGACGCCGACCGCCGGCGGACCGCGGCGCGCGGCGCCGCGGCAGCGGTGGCCTTCGCCCGCGCGCAGCTCGGCAAGCCGTACGCCTGGGGCGCCACGGGACCGCGCTCCTTCGACTGCTCGGGACTGGTGATGCGCGCCTGGCAGGCCGGCGGGGTCCGGCTCCCCCGCACCACCTGGGACATGGCCGGGGCCGGCACGGCCACCACCCGCAAGGCCCTGGTCCCCGGCGACCTGCTCATCACCAACGGCGGCGGACACGTCCAGCTCTACATCGGCGACGGCAAGGTCGTCCACGCCCCCGGCCGCGGCAGGCACGTCACCGTCGCCCCGCTCGCCCCGGCGTCGGACGTCGTCACCTACCGCCACCTCACGCCGCACTCCCGATGAGCGCCGAGGCGGGAAGCCGTGGCGCCGGGCGGCCGGCCCGCCCGGACCGGGGTGCGGGAGGGCGGGGCGGGTCCGGTCCCCCGCGGCCGGGCCGGTTCCCGGCCCGGGCCCCTCCGGGCGGCCCGGGGCGTGCCTGTCCGCACGACCGAACCACCGGTCCATCACCCCTCCGGCGGCCGGATGAGCCGCCGGGAGACGAAGGAGAGTGCTTCATGCGTATCCCCCTCACCCCGCGGCGCGCGGGGGCGCTGGTCGCCGTCGCGGTGGTCCTGGCCGCATCGGCCGCCGCGGTCGGCCCGCACGCGGAGCCCCCGGCACGCCCGCTCCCGGCGGCGCAGTCCGGGCCGCAGGCCGGGGAGGTGAACACCGGCGCGGACGAGGACCTGCCGGTCGGCGCCGCCCGGGCCGGGATCACGGCCGGGAAACTGCCGGCGAAGGTCAACGCGCTGACGTGGAACGTCTGCGGGGCCTCCACCTCGGCGTGCGGGACGCGAAACGAGGCCGCCCAGGAGGTCGACCTCGTCGTGAACCGCGCCGAGGGCGACCCGGCCCTCGTGGTGATCATGCTGCAGGAGGTGTGCAGGGGCGCCCACGCCGACGCGCTGCAGAAGCGGCTCGGCAACGGATGGGCCGTCAACTTCCGTCCCGCCCCGAAGACGGGCGCAGCGGCGGGTGAGGTGCACCGCTGCACCGTGCCGGCCGCGAGGAACCAGGAAGCCGGTGTGCTGGTCGCGCTCAGGCGGCTCCCGGGCTCCCGGATCACGTCCGCGAACGAGGCGTTCACGGGGGTGCCGGCGGGCGACGACCGCAGCGGCCGGCCCACCCAGGGCGCCGCGTGCCTGCGCGATGCCGTCCACAGGCTCATGGCGTGCTCCGCGCACTTCCCGAACAAGGACGAGGACGAGCGGACCGGCCCGCCCTACGACTCGCGTCAGGCCTGCGCGGAACGCTACGGCGCACTGGGCGGGACCTGGCAGGGCAAGGGCTGGCGCACGGTCCTGGGCGGAGACCTGAACCTGGCCGGGGACAGCGACCGCACCCACCTCAAGGCCCTGTACGACGGCGGGAACTTCGAGGGGGACCAGCGCAACCGGCCCACCCACGACGGCTTCGCGTGGGGCGACCACAAGCTGGACTACCTGTTCTTCTCCGACCGCGGCTGGAGGCTCGAAGGCGCGGTGGTCGACTCCTCCCCGGCCGTCACCCGGCTCAGCGACCACTGGCTGCTGAAGGCGACCGTCCGGACCGCCTGACGGCCGTGTCCCGCCCCTCGCCCGGACACCCACCGCACCGGGGCCGGCACCGCACCGGACGCCCTGCCCGGTGCACCAGGACAGGGCCGGACACCACGTCCCACCTGCCCGGACAGCCCCGCCGGCCCCCGGCACCGCCCGCACGACGGATCCGGGCCCCGCCCGTCCGCCGCCGTCCCGCGCCGTCCCGCGCCGTCGACACGGCATCGATCCGATCGCCGCGCCCCACGGCCGGCCGGCCCCTCGTCCCACGACGGGCGCCGCCCGTCGCCACTCGTCCGACCACCAGCCCTTCCCCACCGAGGAGACCATCTCGTGAACGCCGTTCGAGCCCGTCTGACCCGACCCGTCATCGCCACCGCCGTCGCGGCGGGTGTCCTCGCCGGCGGCCTGTTCTGGGCCGTCCCCGGCGGCACCCCCGCGTCCCGCACCCTCGCCGGCGGCACCGCGTCGTCCGCGCCGTCGCCCTCCCTGCTGCCCGACGACGCGGCCGACACCGCCGGGGCCCCCGTCAGCACCGAGCGCCTGAACGTCACCACCACCGCGGACGACGGCACCGGCTCCGGTGTCCAGGCCGTCAAGGCGTCCTGCGGGAGCAACGCCTCCGGGTTCACCAACACGTGGGGTCCCGTCAGCCGCTCCAACTGCTCCGTGTTCGGCTCCCGCGGCCGCCAGGTGACCTACACCTTCTGGATCAAGCCCGGCACGCAGCAGTCCGGCACCGTCCGGGTCTGGGGCATCAACAGCAGCAACAAGGGTCAGTGGTACAACGCCGGCACCGTCAGGTCCAGCACCCAGACCCACCGCATCACCGTGCCCTGGGGCAACAACGCGGCCACGCCCCGCGTCCAGGTGAAGGGCGGCCCGGGCGCGCTGTGGAGCGTCGTCGAATGGCGCCACTGACTCCGGCGGGGCCGGCGGCCCCGGGCGCTCCCGGCCGGATCGTCGCCGGGACCCTCCGCTCCTCGGGCCGGTGGCCGTCGCCGCGGCCGCCGGGCGGGACGGCCCCGGGGCGGGACGGCCGTCGGACGGCGGCGAACGCGCCGTCCGACGCCGGGCACCGCCACCGCCACCGCCGGGCGGCGAGCCGGCCGACAACCGAATGAGGGACCCGCACCGCGGGGTGGGGGGGGGGGGCGGGGGGGGCCGGGGGGGGGGTCCCAAAAACAAACCCCCCCCCCAACGAAACCAAAAGGGT
>NZ_JBHJRC010000087.1:0-28486 GCF_042261735.1 Kitasatospora sp. NPDC056327
GCCCCCGGCCGTGCGGGGGCGGCGCTCCGTCCGGAGGACCGGACCGGTCCCGCGGGCGCCGGGGCCTACAGGCCGTTCTTCTCCAGGGTGAACTTCCAGGCGTCGGCGACGATGTCGTCCAGGTTCGGGCGGCGCGGGGTCCAGCCGAGCTCCTGGTGGGCGCGCTCGGCGGAGGCCACCAGCACGGCCGGGTCGCCGGCGCGACGGCCGGAGACCACCACCGGGATCTCCCGGCCGGTCACGCGCTTGACCGACTCGATCACCTCGCGGACCGAGAAGCCGCTGCCGTTGCCCAGGTTGCAGATCAGGTGCTCGCCCGGCTTGGCGGCGTCCAGCGCCAGCAGGTGCGCGTCGGCCAGGTCCGCGACGTGGATGTAGTCGCGGATGCAGGTGCCGTCCGTGGTCGGGTAGTCGTCGCCGTACACCGCGATGTGCTCGCGCTGCCCGAGCGCGGCCTGGAACACCAGCGGGATCAGGTGCGACTCGGGGTCGTGCCGCTCGCCGTACGCGCCGTACGCGCCCGCCACGTTGAAGTAGCGCAGCGAGACGGCGGCCAGCCCGTGGGCGACGGCCTCGCTGGTGATCAGGTGGTCCACGGCCAGCTTGGTGGCGCCGTAGGTGTTGGTCGGCGCGGTGCGGGCCGTCTCGGCGATCGGCACGGACTCCGGCTCGCCGTAGGTGGCCGCGGTCGAGGAGAACACCAGCTTGCGCACCCCCGCCGCGCGCATCGCGCCGATCAGCTCCAGCGAGCCGGCGACGTTGTTCCGCCAGTACTTCTCCGGGTCCACGACGGACTCGCCGACCTGCGAGGAGGCGGCGAAGTGCAGCACACCGTCGAACGAACCGTCCAGGACCTCGCCCGCCTCCTGGATCCGGCCCTCGACGAACTCGGCACCGGCCGGCACGCCCTCGCGGAAACCGGTCGAGAGGTCGTCCAGGACGGTCACCTGGTGTCCCGCCTCCAGCAGGTGGGCGGCGACCACGCTGCCGACATAGCCGGCGCCACCCGTGACCAGGTACTTACTCATGATGCGACCTCCAGCGGGCGATGGACCGCGCCGTCGCGGACCATCGGGGACGTACGTACGACTGCGGCCTATTCTCCCTGGCCGCGGAGGGTGCTCCGGACCATCCGGGAGGCCGTCCTCCCCGACCGTTCCGCCCGGTTCGCCCCGCTTGCGCCCGCCCGTCCACCTGTCGGCACCCCGCGTCCACCCGTCCGTCAGCCGCGCGCCATCCGCTCCAGCAGACCGGTGCGGGCCGCCACCGCCGCCGCCTCCAGCCGGGTCCGCGCGCCCAGCTTCATCAGCACCCGCTGGACGTGCGTACGGGCCGTGCTCGCCGCGATCCGCATCCCCGCCGCGATCGCCGCGGTGTCCTCGCCGTCCGCGATCCGCGCCAGCACCTGGACCTCCCGTCGGGTCAGCAGCCGCAGCAGCCGGACCGCCTCGTCGTCCGGCTCGGCCGCCGGCCTCAGCAGCTGGTCGAACGCGCCCCGCAGCACCTCCACGGCGACCGCCGCCTCGCCCGCCCGGGCCCGGGCGATCGCCCGCTCGACCACCTCGATCCGCTCGTCGCTCGGCACGTAGCCGGCCGCGCCCGAGGCGAACGCCCCTGCCACCCCGCGCAGTTCACCGACCGGACCGAGCACGATGACGGCCACCTCCGGCCGCTCCCGGCGGATCCGGCGCAGCCCGTCGAAGGCCCCGGGATCGGACGGCGCCGACACCCCCAGCAAACAGACCTCCGGCCGCCGGCCGACCACCAGATCGGCCGCGGCCGCGGCCGGCGAGCCCACCGCGAGCACCCGGTGACCGCGCAACTGGAGCGCGGTGGCCAGCGCCTCGGCCAGCAGCCGGTGGTCGTCCACCACGACGAGGCGAACACCCATGAGACCCCTCCAGGTCGGCGTCCCGCCCGCTGCCCCGCCCGGCTGGGGAAGGCGGCCGATGACGCACCATCAGAGCGCATTCCGTACCCGACCTGCCAGACCGTCTCACCGCGCCGTCTCACCAGGGGAACGCCCCCGGCCCGCCGTCCCGCCGGTCATGCAGCGCCGCCGGTCGCGCGGGCACAACGAAAAGGACCCCCGCCTGATGGCGGAGGTCCTGACCGAGCCCCCATGCGGAATCGAACCGCAGACCTTCTCCTTACCATGGAGACGCTCTACCGACTGAGCTATAGGGGCCTGTTCCCTGTTCTCGCTTCCCGGCTCCGCTTTGCGCGCCACCCGTCCGCTCGAACAAGGAAGACATTACACGGCCGGGGGGCCGATTGGGAAATCGGTCCCGGCCGCCCGGCCGCGCAGCCCACCGGCCCGCGCGAGGTCCGTTCCGGCGGTCTCCGGCAGCATCCGCAGGCAGAACAGGGCCACCACTCCCCACCCCGCCAGGTACCAGCCGACCGGCTCCGCCGTGCCGTACGCCTCGGTCAGCCTGGTCGCGATCAGCGGCGTGGTCGCACCGCCCACCACACCGCCCAGGTTGTACGTCAGCGCGGCCCCCGTGTAGCGCACCCGGGTCGGGAACAGCTCGGGCAGGAACGCCGCCAACGGCCCCAGCAGGCACCCCAGCACCACCATCGCCCCCGCCAGCGCGACGAACATCAGCCCCCGCCGCTCCGTCTCCAGCAACGGGAACAGCACCAGGCCCCACGCCACCGCCAGCCCCGTCGCCCCCTGCAGCGTCCGCCTGCGCCCCCACCCGTCACTGCGCCGCGCGCTCAGCCACACCGTCACGGCCTTGCCCACCGCCCCGGCCAGCAGCATCGACAGCACCACCGTGCTCGGCACCCCGAGCCCGGTCGTCGCGTACGCCAGCGCGTACGTGGTGGTCAGGTAGAACAGCGCGTACCCCACCGTGATCGCGCCGCAGCCCGCCAGCACCGTCCGCCAGTGCCCGCGCAGCACCTCCACCACCGGCGCCCGCTCGGCGCCCGTCCGCTCCACGCCCCGGAACAGCGGCGTCTCCTCCAGCCGCAGCCGCACGAACAGCCCCACCCCCACCAGCAGCAGCGACGCCAGGAACGGCACCCGCCAGCCCCAGGAGCGGAACGCCGCCTCGTCCAGCCGGAGTTGCAGCGCCAGGAACACCCCGTTCGCCAGCACGAACCCCGTCGTCGGCCCCAGCTGCAGATACGCCCCGTACCTCCCCCGCCGCCCGGCCGGCGCGTTCTCCGCCACCAGCAGCGCCGCCCCGCCCCACTCCCCGCCCAGCCCGACCCCCTGACAGACCCGCAGCACCACCAGCACCACCGGCGCCCACCACCCCCACGCCGCGAACCCCGGCAGCACCCCCACCGCCGCCGTCGACACCCCCATCAGCAGCAGCGACACCACCAGCGTGGCCCTGCGCCCCAGCCGGTCCCCGAAGTGCCCGAACAGCACCGCCCCCAGCGGCCGCGCCAGGAACGCCACCGCGTACACCGAGAACGCCGCCAACAGCGCTCCCACCGTGCCCAGTTCGGGAAAGAACACCTCACCGAAGACGAG
Organism: Kitasatospora sp. NPDC056327; assembly: GCF_042261735.1. Taxonomy (NCBI): domain Bacteria; kingdom Bacillati; phylum Actinomycetota; class Actinomycetes; order Kitasatosporales; family Streptomycetaceae; genus Kitasatospora; species Kitasatospora sp. NPDC056327. Next base: position 3,491 of record NZ_JBHJRC010000087.1, read on the forward strand.
CGCCGCCGCCGTCCCGTAGATGAAGAAGTCGTAGAACTCGATCGCCGTGCCGATCAACGCCGCCGCAGCGGCCCGCCGCATCTGCCCCGTCGCACCCATGCCCCCACCCTGGCGACCCCCACCCCCACCCCGACAGCACCCACCCGAGTGACACCCGCGCCCCGCCCCACCCCCACGCCCCCCACCCCCGACACACCACCCCCTACCCCTGCCGCCTCCTCACCACGACCACCGCGACCCCACCCACCAGCACCAGCACCACCACCACGGCCACCACGACGGGCAGGGTGCCCCCCGAGTCTCCGGCGTCGCCGGCGGCCGGGCCCTGCTGAGGCACCGGAGCGGCGGACGCGGCAGCCGAAGCCGAAGCCGAAGCCGACGAGGACGGGACAGTCGGCGAAGACGGCGAGGGAGCGGTGGAGGTGGTCGGTACAGGCTGGGCGACCGGCTGCTCCTGGATCGGATACACATCCGCCGGCCCCGGATCCCCCGGCTCCGTCAGCGCCACCCGCGGCCGGACGATGCCGTACCCGATGGAGTCGTTGCGTTGCGCACCACCGTCCGCCTGGCCGGCCGTGTTGATCAGCACCCTCGCTACCTGGTTGTTGGTCCAGTCGGGATGCAGCGCCCACACCAGGGCAGCCGAGGCCGAAACGAGCGCTGTCGCGTCCGACGTGCCGTGCCCCTTGCAGTAGCCGGACGATGCCGTGCAGGCACTGTAGATCTCCACCCCCGGAGCGGCGAGATCCACTTGAGGTCCTCGTTCCGACTCCGCGGTGACCGTTCCGTTCCGGTCGACCGCGCCGACCCCGATCACCAGCGGAATCGCCCCGGGATACTCGACCGGATTCCCGCTCTGCGCCGAGTTCCCGACACTGGCGACAACCAGTGAGCCCTTGCCGTTCGCCCGCGCCACCGCGGCCTTCAGTGACTCAACGTCGGCAGCGGTCGCTTCTCCCGCGACGCTTCCCTGCGAGATACTGATGACCTTGGCGCCCTGCTCGGCCGCAAAGGTGATGGCCTGGCTGATCTGCCCGAGGAACTCCGACGCATTCACCGTCGTGCCCGTGTTCGCGTTGTTCTTGACCTTCACCGGTAGGACTTTGACCGAAGGCGCGAGCCCATAGGCACCCTGACCGCCCAGTCCCTTGCCCGTCCCGGCGATGACCGAGGCCATCTGGGTGCCGTGGCCGCTCTTGTCCTCCTCGATGCCACCCGGCAGTCCGCTGAGATCCTTCCCCGGGAGGAACTGTCCCGCCAGGTCGGGGTGGTTCAGCTGGAAGCCGCTGTCGATCACCGCGACGACAATGCCCTGCCCTCTGCTGGTTCTCCACATCTCGGACACCTTCATGGTGTCCAGATGCCACTGCTGCTCACGGATCGAGTCGGCTGCGGCGGCAGGCCCCACGGCCGGCCCCGCCACCAGCCCGGCCGCCAGAACCGTCGCGGCGAACCCCCGCCCGCTCACACGTACGTTCGTCCGCCGCATCGCTGCTCCCTCGTCACTTTCCCCGTCGCGCAGGGGCCTCACCCCGCGCAGGACTGCCCGGCCACCGGGTTCGCCCCAGTGGCCGGGCAGTCGTTCCGCACTACTCAATCACGCCCGGATTGCTCTTCGGAGTACCGCTGGTCCAGGTCTCCTCGTCCTCGTGCAGGTAGTCGGCACGCTTGCGGCGATCACGGTCTCGCCGCTCCCCCGCGCCGCCCGTCATGCCCGGGCCGCCCATCATTCCGTTCTGGCCCGGCCGCATCGCGCCCTCGGCAGCCGCCGCACCGGCCGCGGCCGCCCGGCTGCGCAGGCCACTGCCGCCCGGGGTGAACTCCCCGCCCGCGACCGGCCCCTTGGCCCCACCGACCACACCGCCACCGGTCGAGCTGTACCCCCGGCCGCGCGAGCCGCCGGCCTGGCCACCGCCACCCGGGTGCAGACCACCACCCGGAGCGCCGAAGCCGCCCGTGCCGCCGGGCCCGCCGGCACGGCCCTGGGCCGCCTCGCGGGCGCCGAAGACCGTCCCGCCGTTGGACGCCCCCGGGACAGCGCTCCTCGATGGCGGGTTCCCGCCGACGAAGGGACCGGTCCGGTTCACGGGAACGGGGCCCCCGCCGCCCTTCAACGGCACGGTTCCCCCGGTGAACGGTCCGGTGCCGCCGAGCGGCACGGGCCCGCCGCCGGGGAAGGGAGCCGGGCCTCCACCCGGAGTACCCGGCTGCCCGGGACCGCCGCCCTGGGGGTACGGCGACACGGGCCCGCCGTCGGCGGGCCCCACCGGGCCGGTCTGCCCGGGCAGAGCCGGGACCGTCGGCAGACTGTCCAGCCCGGTGCTCGGACGGTCCCCGGGGATCCCAGGAGCCGGAGTCACCGCGCCGGGCGCACCCGGGTCGCTCGGCAGCGGCACCGACCCGCCGCGCGGCGGGATCGGCGTGCCGTGCCCAGGAGTCCCCGGCGTCTGCGGCGCAGACACCGGCGGACGCGGCGTCACGGAGCCTCCACCCCCGCCGGTCCCCCCACCGCCGGCCACGTTGTAACCACCACCGCTGTAGCCACCGCGCGAACTGCCCGACCTTCCACCCGATCCGGTGCTGCCACCGCCGCCGCCACCGACCGAGACCTCCTCGGCTCCGCTGTGCGTCTCGGCACCCGCCTGGCCGGGCAGTTCGGGCAGCTTCAACCCGTTGAGCCTCGTCGTGGCGGCCTCGTAGGCCTGCGCCAGCTTCTCCATCTGGTGGATGGCTTCCTGGTGAGCGGTGTCCACCCTCTTCTGGGCCGCGGAGGCCTCGATGGTGGAGACCCAGGTGGGGTCCTCCTTCTTCATGATCCAGTCAGTACTGACGGACGGGCTGCCGATGCCGGCGATGCTCAGCGGCGAGGGCTTGATGCACGGCTGTTCCGCGTGCCGCTTCACCGTGTCGATGTCCTTGGCCGGCACCTCCGGCACACCGGTCTTGGCCGTGCTCAGCGCCTCACCGGCCTGAACCATCGCATCGCCGGCGCCCTTCGAGTACTCACTGATCATGGACGCCGACCTGTGCAGGTTGCCGGCCCAGGTCTTGAAGTTCTCGGCGGCAGGCCCCTCCCACTGGATCTGGCCGACGTGGGCGGCCAGCGCCCGGCTGAGGTCGTCCAGTACTCGCCCGGCATCCTTGAGCTGGTTGCCGCGACTGGTCACCTTCGTCGGGTCACTGCCGACGATCATCGACTTGAGCTGGGGATGGGCGATCGCCTCGAAGTTCGTTCCACCTGCCATTAGCTGCTCCCCGTCCCGACGAAGCGAACACGCAAACCGGTCATCAGTACTTCCCCGTCACTGGCGCCGGCCCGTTCGGCCCGGCGGCCGGGGTGTAGGTGTCCGCGTTCTTCGCGACCGCCTTGACCGCCGCCGTCTGGTGCTCCTCGTTGCTGCCGTAGCTGCCCGCGGTCTGCGCGACCGCCTGGCCCATCCTGTCGATCTGCTCCGCGAACGCCTTCGACAGCTGCGCGATGGCCGCGTGCGTCCTGTCGTACGCGGCCATCAGATCCACGGACTCGTGGAAGCCGGTGCCGAGGTTCCCCGCACTCAGCTTCTGTTCCTTGATCTTGTGCTGCGCGGCCTCCGAGCCCTCCAGTGAGGCCAGGAGCGCGTCGACCTTCTTCTTGAAGGCGGTCAGCGTGTCCAGCTCGATCTTGACGTCCTTGGAGCCGAACGCCGCCACCAGCGCGGTGGCACTGACGTCGACCTGGACCTGGCCGACCACCCGGCCGATCCAACTGTTGTCGAGCGTCCACGGCTTCACCTCGCCGTTGGGGCCTTCCGCCCAGCCCGCGCCACCCGGTCCAGCCTCGCCTGGCACAGCAATCCACCTCTCCCCCGTACGCGGCGCGCTCCGCAGGGTCGCCGCGCCGCGACACACCGTCAACTGCTCGGTCCTACAGCCTGTTCGCGCGGGAAGGACACGTCCGGGGTGTGGGCCCCTGCCTGTCCGCCCGGCGAAACCGTCCGTCCCTCGGGACGAACGGCGCCTCGGTCATCGTAGCCACCGCCTCCGTCGAACCGGCAGGGACCGTGGCCCGCCCGTATGCGATCGGTACGAACCTGACACGTGCCACCCGGCGGAGCGCCCGCCCGGACCGTGCGGGGGCCACCGGTAGACTGGCCCGGTCCGGCACGCCCGGACGCGACCTCATCTGCCGCGCAACGTCGCACAGCAGCGACCCTGGCCGCCCCGGTCCGGTACCGCCCCCGCTCGGGGGCCCGTCCCCGGGTCCGGCCCCGCCGCGGATCGGATGCTCCACGTGAACCCCAACCCTCCCGCCGGTGTGTCCTGGTGGGCCCGGGCGGCGCGGCCGGCCCGGCCGCCGCTGCCGTGGGCGCCGATGGCGCGGGCCGCGCTCGGGATGGCGCTGGCGCTGGCCGCCGGTGTGCTGGCGCACCGGGTGGACCTCGGGGTGTTCGCCGGACTCGGCGCGATGCACGCCACCATGAACGACCGCGTCGAGCCGGGCCGGCTGCGGGCCCGGCGGATCGCCACCGCGGTGTCCGCCTCGGCGCTGGGCATGCTGATCGGGAGTTCCCTCCAGCACCTCGGCGCGGGCGCGCTCACGCTGGGCGCCGCGCTCACCGTGACCGCCTTCGTCTCCGGCGCGCTGAGCGCGACCGGGCCGCGCGGTTCGGCGGCCGGCCTGCTGCTGCTCGTCTCGGCCACGCTCGGCAGTGGCATGCCGCTGCCGCACCCGTGGTGGGCGGCGGCGCCGATGATGCCGGCGGGCGCCGCGCTGGTGCTCCTCCTCGGCCTCCCGCTGCGCGGCCGCCGGACGGCCCGCGCCGATCCCGGCGTCCGGGCGCTCGCCGCCGCGTACGACGCGCTCGGCCGGATGCTCGCCGACCTCGGGACGCCGCGCGGCGCGGCGTCCCGCCAGGTGCTGACCGCCCGTCTGAACCAGCTCCAGGACGTCCTGCCGCCACCGCACCACCGGCGCGGCCCGCACCGGAACGGGAACCCGGCCCCGGCCCCGGACCGGGTCCACCAGATGTACCGCGCCGCGCTGGCCGCGACCGAGGCGGCCACCGGACTGCTCTGGGCCTGGCGGCCCGTGCCGCCGGGGGTGGCCGCCGTCCCCGGTCTGCTGGCCCGGGCGGTGGAGCGCGGCGGCGGTGAGGTGATGGTGCCCGACTGGGCGCCGGACACGCCGTCCCGGCAGGCCCTGGACGCGGCGCTGCGCGCGGCCGCCGGGACGGTGGCGGGCCGGGCGGCCGTGCTCGGAACGGCGCCGGCCCCGCCGCCGGACCCCTGGCGGCTGCGGGTGCGGCTGGTCTCGCCGGGCGCGGCCCGGTACGGGGCGCGGCTCGCGCTGTGCGTCGCGGTCGGCGCGGTGGTGACGGCCGCCCTGCCGCTCAGCAGGAGCTACTGGGTGCCGATGACGATCGCCTTCGTCCTGAAGCCGGACCTCGGGTCGGTGTTCCTGCGCGCGGTGAGCCGTTCGGTCGGCACGGTGCTGGGGGTGGCGGTGACGGCGGCCGTGCTGGCGCCGGCCGGCGGACCCTGGGCGCTGGTGGCGATCGCCGCGCTGTGCGTGGCCCTGCTGCCGTACGCGACGGCGGCCCACTACGGGCTGAACACCGTGGTGATGACGCCGATGGCACTGGTGCTGCTGGAACTGGGCGGCCAGGACGGCGCGGCCGAGTTCTGGCCACGGGTGCTGGACACCGCGCTGGCGAGCGCGATCGTGCTGGTGTTCGGCTACCTGCTGTGGCCGGAGCGTCCGCGGCACCGGATCGAACCGCGACTGGTGACGGCGACGACCGCGCTCAAGGCCTACCTGTCCTCGGTCGCCCGGCCGCAGGAAGCCCCCCGCCCCGGAGGACCCGACCGAACAGCCGGCCCCGATCGCACCGGCCCCGACCGCACCGCACCCGACCGCACCGCACCCGCCGGAACCGGGCCCCACCCCGACCAGCCGCCCCACCCCCACCAGCCGCCGCAGCCACGACCGCAGTCGCAGCCGCACGCCGAGGTCTGGCTGCGCCGCACCGCCTACCGCGCCCTCGCCGACGCCCGCGCCGAGGTGGAGCAGGGCCTCGCCGAGCCGCCCCCGACCGGCAGGCTGGCCGCCGAGTGGCTGCCGGCGACGGCCGCCCTGGAGCGGCTGAGCGGCGCGGTGGCGGCCTTCGCGGCGCAGCGCCGGTACGGCGGGCGGGTGCCGGACCGGGCCGAGGTGGACCGGATCGGCCGGGCGCTGGACGAGCTGACGGCCGCCGCCCGCGCGCACCGTCCGCCGACCCGCGCGACGGCCCGCCCGACCCGGCCGCACGATCCTGCACGCAGCGCGCTGGGCCGTGCGGCGGACGAGCTGGACGCGCTCCTCGCCACCACTCCCGGCGGCCCGGACAGCCCCGGCCCCCACAGCGCGCCCGCCGTCCCCACCGCCCCCGGCGAAGGCTCCTGAGGCAGCGGGCACGTGAGTCCTGCTCGGGCGGATCAGTCCTGCTCGGGCGGATCAGACCTGCTCGGGCGGATCAGACCTGCTCGGGCGGATCAGACCTGCTCGGCCAGCTCCAGCCAGCTCATCTCCAGCTCCTCCTTCTCGTCCCGGACCGCCCGCAGCTGACCGTCCAGCTCCGCGACCTTGGAGAAGTCGGCTGCGTGCTCGGCGAGTTGGGCGTGCAGCTTGGACTCCTTCTCGTCCAGCTTGGCGATCTGCCGCTCCAGCTTCTGCAGCTCCTTCTTCGCCGCCCGCAGGTCCCCGCCGGACAGCGCGGACGCCCCGGCCTCCCCGCCGGCCGCAGTGGCGGTCCCGCCCGGAGCCGCTGCACCGGCAGCGGCGGCAGCGGCTGCCGCCACGGCGGCGGCCATCGCGGCCCGTCGCTCCAGGTACTCGTCGACGCCGTTCGGCAGCATCCGCATCCGCCGGTCGCCGAGCAGCGCGTACGTCACGTCGGTGGTCCGCTCGATGAAGAAGCGGTCGTGGCTGATGACGACCATCGAGCCGGGCCAGCCGTCGAGCAGGTCCTCCAGCTGGTTGAGCGTCTCGATGTCGAGGTCGTTGGTGGGCTCGTCGAGGAACAGCACGTTGGGCTCGTCCATCAGCAGCCGGAGCAGCTGGAGCCGGCGCCGCTCGCCGCCGGAGAGGTCGCCGACCGGCGTCCACTGCTTGTCCTTGCCGAAGCCGAACTGCTCGCAGAGCTGACCGGCGCTCATCTCCCGGCCCTTGCCGAGGTCGACCCGGGAGCGGACCTGCTCGACGGCCTGGAGGACCCGGATGGCCGGGTCGAGCTCGGCGATCTCCTGGGAGAGGTACGCCAGCCGCACCGTCTTGCCGACCTTGACGACGCCGGACGTGGGCTGGACGTCGCCCTCCGAGGTGTACGCGTCGCGCATCGCGCGCAGCAGCGAGGTCTTGCCGGCGCCGTTGACGCCGAGCAGGCCGATCCGGTCGCCCGGGCCGAGCTGCCAGTCGAGGTTCTCCAGCAGCAGCTTCGGGCCGGCCTTGACCGTCACGCCCTCCAGGTCGAACACCGTCCGCCCGAGGCGCGCGTTGGCGAACTTCATCAGCTCGCTCCTGTCGCGCGGCTCCGGGACGTCCGCGATCAGCGCGTTGGCGGCCTCGATCCGGTAGCGCGGCTTGGAGGTGCGGGCGGGGGCGCCGCGGCGCAGCCAGGCGAGCTCCTTGCGGGCGAGGTTCTGCCGCTTCTGCTCCTCGACGGCCTCGATCCGGGAGCGCTCGGCGCGCGCGAAGACGTAGTCGGAGTAGCCGCCCTCGTACTCGTGGACGGAGCCGTTCTGGACGTCCCACATCCGGGTGCAGACCTGGTCGAGGAACCACCGGTCGTGGGTGACGCAGACGAGCGCGGAGCGGCGGGCCTGGAGGTGCCGGGCGAGCCACGCGATGCCCTCGACGTCGAGGTGGTTGGTGGGCTCGTCGAGGACGATGAGGTCCGGCGAGCCGAGCAGCAGCTTGGCGAGGGCGATCCGGCGGCGCTCGCCACCGGAGAGCGGGCCGATGACGGTGTCCAGGCCGTCGGGGAAGCCGGGCAGGTCGAGGCCGCCGAAGAGGCCCTCGACGATGTCGCGGATGCGGGCGTCGCCGAGCCACTCGTGGTCGGCGCGGTCGGCGATGACCTCGTGCCTGATGGTGGCCGCGGGGTCCAGCGAGTCGTGCTGGGTGAGGACGGCCAGCTGCAGGCCGCCGGACCAGGTGATCCGGCCGCTGTCGACCTCCTCCAGCTTGGCGAGCATCCGGATCAGGGTGGTCTTGCCGTCGCCGTTGCGTCCGACGACGCCGATCCGGTCCCCCTCGCTGACGCCGAGGCTGACCCCGTCCAGAAGGGCCCGGGTGCCGTACACCTTCGTGACGGACTCGATGGTGGCGAGGTTGACGGCCACGTGTGCTGCGCTCCTGGGTTCGACGGGGGTCCTGGCTCGGGCGGAGCCCGGATCCTCCCCAGCCTAGTGCGCCCGTCGCGGGTCCCCGCGCCGTCGGCCGGACGGCCCCCGCCCTCCGGCGGCTTCCGGTTCCCCGCCTCGCCGGTTCCCCCGGGCCCCGGCCCCGAGGCTGCCGACGCCGCAGCCCCCGACCAGCCGGCCGGCCGACCAGCCAGCCGACCCCAGCCGACCGGCCGCTACCGCCCGGCCACCACCGCCGCGCCCGGCACCGGCCCGTGCGTGACGTGCGCGGCCCGGCAGCTGCCGGAGGCCCGCAGGGCGGCCGCGACGGCCTCCGCGGCGTCCGCGTCCTTGGCCAGGAACGCGCAGGTCGGCCCGGAGCCGGAGACCAGGGCGCCGATCGCCCCGGCCTCGGTGCCGGCCCGCAGGGTGTCGGCGAGCGCCGGACGCAGCGAGAGGGCGGCCGGCTGCAGGTCGTTGGTGAGCGCGCCGGCCAGGGCGACGGCGTCGCCCGCGGCGAGGGCGGCGAGCAGTGCGGGGTCGGCGTCGGGGGTGGGCACCTCGGCCTCGCCGGAGCCGGTGCCGTCCTCCTCGCGGAGACGGTCGCACTCCCGGAAGACGGCGGGCGTGGACAGGCCGCCGTCGGCGACCGCGAAGACCCAGTGGTGGCTGCCGGAGACCGGCAGCGGCGTCAGGATCTCGCCCCGGCCACGGCCCAGGGCGACACCGCCGACCAGGGCGAACGGCACGTCGGAGCCGAGTTCGGCGGCGAGTTCCAGCAGCACCCCGGAGGGGGTGTCCAGCTCCCACAGCGCGTCGCAGGCGACCAGCGCCGCGGCGCCGTCGGCGCTGCCGCCGGCCATGCCCCCGGCGACCGGGATGGCCTTGTCGATGTGCAGGTGGACGTCGGGCTCCGCGAGGCCGTGCCGGGCGGCGAGCAGCCGGGCGGCGCGGGCGGCGAGGTTGCTGCCGTCCAGCGGGACCGCCTCGGCGTCCGGTCCGGTGCAGCTGAGCGTGACGCCCGTGCCGGGACCGCCCGGCGTCGCCGTCACCTCGTCGCCGAGGGCGACCGCGAAGAAGACGTTGGCGAGGTCGTGGAAGCCGTCGGCGCGCAGGCCGCCGACTCCGAGCTGGACGTTGACCTTGGCGGGCACGCGGACCGTGACGCTCACTGTGAGGACCCCTACTGCGGCTTGTGCTCGGCGATGGCGGCGAACTGTTCGACGGTGAGCATCTCACCGCGCAGCCTGTGGTCGATCCCCGCGCCGGCGAGCGCCTGCTCGGCCGCGGCGGCGGAGCCCGCCCAGCCGGCCAGCGCGGCCCGCAGGGTCTTGCGGCGCTGGGCGAACGCGGCGTCGACGACCGCGAACACCTCCTCCCGGCGCGCGGTGGTCCGCGGCGGGTCGCGGCGGACCAGCGAGACCAGCCCGGAGTCGACGTTGGGCGCGGGCCAGAACACGTTCCGCCCGATCGCCCCGGCCCGCTTCACCTCGGCGTACCAGTTGGCCTTGACCGACGGGACGCCGTAGACCTTGTTGCCCGGCTTGGCGGCGAGCCGGTCGGCGACCTCGCTCTGCACCATCACCAGGGTGCGCTCGATGCTGGGGAAGGTGGCGAGCATGTGCAGCAGCACCGGCACGGCCACGTTGTACGGCAGGTTGGCGACCAGCGCGGTCGGCGCCGGCCCGGGCAGCTCGGTGACCAGCATGGCGTCGCTGAGGACCAGGTCGAACGCCCCGGCGCGGCCGGGCATCCGGGCGGCGACGGTGTCCGGCAGGTGCCGCGCCAGCACCGGGTCGATCTCCACGGCCGTGACGTGCCGGGCGGTCTCCAGCAGCGCGAGCGTCAGCGACCCGAGTCCGGGGCCGACCTCGACCACCGCGTCCTCCCCGGTCACCTCCGCGGCCCGGACGATCCGCCGCACGGTGTTGCCGTCGATGACGAAGTTCTGCCCGCGCTGCTTGGTCGGCTTCACGCCGAACGCGTCCGCCAGCGCCCGGATGTCCGCGCCGCCGAGCAAGGGGGTCCCCCCGGCCGAAGGCTGGGGGCGGCTGTCAGGGGTGGGGTCGGTGGTGCTCACCCGCCAAGGATACGGGCGCGCCGGGCCCGGACGGCTCGGCGGCCGCCGCGAGGCCGGTCTCCGCGGCGCGGGGCGCGCGAAGGTACGCGGCACGGCCCTCGTGCTGCGCACCGGGCGGGTGGCCGCCCTTCGCCCCGTGCCCCGTGCCCCTCGTCCCGTGCCCCTCGTCCCGCCGGAACCGGTGGACGGCCGCCGGGTCGCCGCCGCCCCGCCCGGCCCCACTCCGCCGGCCCCACTCCGCCGGCCCCGGCCGGCCCTGCGATCAGTACCCGAACGCCCGCGCCGTGTTGGCCGCGATCGCGCCGGCGAGCCCGTCCTCGGAGAGCCCCAGGGTCTCGGCCATCGAGCGCACGGTGACCGGGACGAGGTACGGGGCGTTCGGGCGGCCGCGGTAGGGGTGCGGGGTCAGGAAGGGGGCGTCGGTCTCGACCAGGATCCGGTCCAGCGGGGTGGCGGCCAGGGCGTCGCGCAGCGGCTGGTTGGCCTTGAAGGTGACCGGGCCGGCGAAGGAGAGGTACCAGCCGTGCTCGGCGCAGACCTTGGCCATCTCCGCGTCGCCCGAGTAGCAGTGGAAGACGGTCCGCTCGGGGGCGCCCTCCTCCAGCAGGACGGCGATGACGTCCTCGTGGGCGTCCCGGTCGTGGATCACCAGGGCCTTGCCGTGCCGCTTGGCCATCGCGATGTGGCGGCGGAACGACTCCTTCTGGATCTCCACGCCCTCCGGCCCGGTGCGGAAGTAGTCGAGCCCGGTCTCGCCGACGGCGCGGACCTGCGGCAGCGCGGCGAGCGCGTCGATCTCGGCCAGCGCCGCGTCCAGCGCCGCCTGCCCGCCGGGCTCCCGCCGCTGCCCGGACCAGCCGTCGGGGTCGCCGAGGAAGATCCGCGGCGCCTCGTTGGGGTGCAGGGCGACGGCGGCGTGCACCTGCTCGAAACGGGCCGCCAGCTCGGCGGCCCAGCGCGATCCCGGCACGTCGCAGCCGACCTGGACGACGGTGGTCACCCCGACCGAGGCGGCCCGGGCGAGGCCCTCCTCGGGCGTGCCGGACTGCATGTCCAGGTGGGTGTGCGAGTCGGCCACCGCGACCGCGAGCGGCGCGGGCAGCGGCGGCGGGGTGGACCGGTCGTCGTCCTTCTTCGGCATCAGTTCGTCCTTCTCCGGGAAACGGCCGGACTCCTCCGGCCTGGATCGGCCCTCACCGGGCCCGGTCGGCCCTCACCGGCCCCGCGGCGGCCGCCCGCGCCCCGGCGACGCCGACCGCGGGAGGACACCGGCAGCAGCACCGGCAGCACAGCAGCACGGCACCGGCCGCGCACCATCGACGGCGGCCGGAAGGCGGCGGCCGGAACGCACCGGCCGCCACCCGACTCCCGCCGGCCTCAGGAGGCCGGCTTCTCCTCAAGACGCGGGAACAGGATCTCGCCCTTGGTGACGGTGGCACCGGCGGGCAGCCGGCCCCACTGCCCCGCCTCGGCGACGGTCTGCGCGGCGAGCGCGCCCAGGCCCTCGGCCGCGCCCAGCGACGCCCAGAGCTTCTCGGCGGTGGCCGGCATCACGGGGTTGAGCAGCACGGCGGTGGCCCGCAGCGACTCGGCGGCGGTGTACAGGATGGTGGCCAGCCGGGCCCGGCCCCCGGCCGAGTCGTCCTTGGCGACCTTCCACGGCTCCTGCTCGGTGAGGTAGCCGTTGACCTGCTTGACGAACTCGAAGACCGCCGCGAGCCCGCCCGCGAAGTCCAGCTCCTCGCCGATCTTCCGGTCTGCGGTCGCGACCGCCGTCGCGAGGCCCGCCGCGACGGCGAGCTCCGCCTCGCCCCGCCCCGCCTCGGCCGGCAGCGCGCCGTCGAAGTACTTGCCGACCATGGCCGCCACCCGGGAGGCCAGGTTGCCGAAGTCGTTGGCCAGCTCCGAGGTGTACCGGGCGGTGAAGTCCTCCCAGGAGAACGAGCCGTCGGTGCCGAACGGGATGGCCCGCAGGAAGTAGTAGCGGTACGCGTCCACGCCGAAGTGCGAGGTCAGGTCGGTGGGCGCGATGCCGGTCAGGTTGGACTTGGACATCTTCTCGCCGCCGACCATCAGCCAGCCGTTGGCGACGACCCGCTTGGGCAGCGGCAGCCCGGCGGCCATCAGCATCGCGGGCCAGATCACCGCGTGGAAGCGCAGGATGTCCTTGCCGACGAGGTGCACCGACGCGGGCCACAGCTCGGCGAACCGCTCCGGGTCGGCGCCGTAGCCGGCCGCGGTGATGTAGTTCTGCAGCGCGTCCACCCACACGTAGAGCACGTGCTTCTCGTCCCAGGGCAGCGGGACGCCCCAGTTGAAGGTGGAGCGGGAGATGGAGAGGTCCTGGAGGCCCTGCTCGACGAAGCGCAGCACCTCGTTGCGGGCCGTCTCGGGGGCGATGAAGCCGGGGTTGCGGGCGTAGAACTCCAGCAGCTTCGGCCCGTACGCGGAGAGGCGGAAGAAGTAGTTCTCCTCCTCCAGCCACTCGACCGGCTTCTTGTGGATCGGGCAGAGCTTCTCGTCCCCGGTGGCGCCGTCGAGCAGTTCGGCGGGGAGCTTGTACTCCTCGCAGCCGACGCAGTACGGGCCGGAGTAGCCGCCCTTGTAGATCTCGCCCTTGTCGTACAGGTCCTGGACGAACTCCTGCACCCGGGCGGTGTGCCGCTCCTGCGTGGTGCGGATGAAGTCGTCGTTGGCGATCTCCAGGTGCTGCCAGAGCGGCTTCCAGGCCTCCTCGACCAGCCTGTCGCACCATTCCTGCGGGGTGACGCCGTTCGCCTCGGCGGTGCGCAGGATCTTCTGACCGTGCTCGTCGGTGCCGGTCAGGTACCAGACCTTCTCGCCGCGCTGGCGGTGCCAGCGCGTCAGCACGTCGCCCGCCACGGTGGTGTACGCGTGGCCGAGGTGGGGACGATCGTTGACGTAGTAGATCGGGGTGGTGACGTAGTACGCGGGGGTGGTGCCCCCGGTGTTGCTGTGCTCTGCAGTGGCCGCCATGGTCCGCAAGCTTAGTCGGGCCCGCGTCCGCCCCCGGCCACGCCCGTCGCGCACGGCGGGGGCCGGCCGCCCGGGAGCCACCCGGACCGCCGGCCCGCACCGCCCGTGCCGCGCTCAGCCCCGCAGCCGCGCCCAGAACCGCGCCCAGCGCCCGCCGGACGGCGCCGTCCGCACCGGCCGGGCCACCGCGCCCGCCGCCCCGGCCGGCTCGCCGTGCGCCGCGTACCCGGGGGCGTGCTGCCAGGGCTGGTCCGCGACCGCCACCCGGCCCTCGCGCATGATCCGGACGGTGTGGCCGCCGCAGCCCGGGCAGGTCGGCTTGAGCAGCGGCGACGGCACCCGGACTCCGTTGGCGTGGTACTCGAAGACGACGTGCCCGTCGCGGGCGGCGTGGTGCTCGATGTCGTACGCCTGCTCCCAGCCGTACCCGCAGCTCAGGCACGCGAAGGAGTAGGCCTCCCGGACGGTCTCGACGGGAGTGTGCGTCCGGCCGCTCGGGCCGGTGCCGCTCGGGCCGGGGTCGCTCAGGGCGTTGCCACCGCGGGGGCTACCGATCGTCTCGCTCATAGCCGTCTCCCAGCGCCCGCCGGGCGCTCGCCCGGCTGGGTCTTTCCATCCCAGGAAATGCCCGGAACGCCCCCGGCGATGCCCGTCTTGTGAAGTCTTGGAGGTGGGTTGGGAATCCCTATACGAAAGGGTGGGTCCTGTCCGGAATCCTCGACCGAAACTTCAGCTCGACGGGTGTTTACCCGGGGCCTTCTCTCCAAGGTACGCGCCCGCGGGCCCTCCGGCACCTCGCCCACGAACCGTACGTACCCGCAGCTCAGGGGCCCTGCGAAGGCGTTCCCGGCGGTTCAGCCGGCGGCGCCCGCGGCCGCGTTCTTGGCGGCCACCACCGCGTCGAACACCTCCCGTTTGGGTACCGACAGTTCGGACGCGACCGCCGCGATCGCCTCCTTGCGGCGCTCGCCGGCCTCCTCCCGGACGGCCACCAGCCGGGCCAGCTCGGCCGGGGTCAGCTCCTGCGGCGCGGCCGGCGGCGCGCCGGCCACCACGACGGTGATCTCGCCCCGGACGCCCTCGGCCGCCCAGGCCGCCAGCTCGCCGATCGGCCCGCGCCTGACCTCCTCGTAGGTCTTGGTCAGCTCGCGGCAGACCGCGGCGGGCCGCTCGGTGCCGAACGCCCCGGCCATCGCGGCCAGCGTCTCGGCGATCCGGTGCGGGGCCTCGAAGAACACCATGGTGCGCGGCTCGGCGGCGACGGCCGCCAGCTGCCGGGCCCGGTCGCCGCTCTTGCGCGGCAGGAAGCCCTCGAAGGTGAACCGGTCGACCGGCAGCCCGGACAGCGCCAGCGCGGTGAGCACCGCGGACGGCCCCGGCACCGCGGTCACCCGGACGCCGGCCGCGACCGCGGCGGCCACCAGCCGGTAGCCGGGGTCGGAGACCGACGGCATCCCGGCGTCGGTGACGAGCAGCACCCGGGCGCCGCCGAGCAGCGCCTCGACCAGCTCGGGGGTGCGCCCGACCTCGTTGCCCTCGAAGTAGGAGAGCACCCGCCCGGCCGGGGTCACCCCGAGCGCCTGGGTGAGCCGGCGCAGCCGCCGGGTGTCCTCCGCCGCGATGACGTCCGCGGCGGCCAGCTCCGTGAGCAGCCGGGGCGGGGCGTCCGCGACGTCGCCGATGGGGGTGCCTGCCAGTACGAGTACTCCTGTCACGGACCCCATCCTTCCAGCAACCGGCCGCCGGGCGCTTTTGGTGATGTTTCGGGCAGCTTCGGAGGGAGCGGTCACAGCTTCACGACGCACCCCTACCATGTGGCGGATGAACGGCGACACGGCGGCGCAGACGCCCACTGGTACAGACCACACCGCGCGGGGTGACGTCGGCGTGCCGGTCCTCGGGGACCAGCCGTCGTCGTCCGCCCTGCCCGGCCCCCGCGACCCGGACGGCGGCACGGACGCCCCCGGTGACCCCGGCGGGCCCCAGGACGGCCCCGGGGGCCCGGAGGGGCCCGCGGGCGACGCCTCGATACCCGGCCCGCCACCACCCCCGCCGCGCCCGGCCTGGCTGCGCGGCCTGGCCCGCTTCGGCTACGCGCCGGCGCCCGCCGCGACCCTGGCCGAGCGCCTGGTCCCGCCGATGCCGGACGGCCCGGGCGTCACCCCGAAGCGGGTCCCGCCCTCGCCGCTGCTGCTCCGTCTGGGCCTGTCCCTGCCGGCACCGCTGTGGTCCTGGCTGGTCCGCTGGGCCGGCTGGCTCGGCCCGCTCGCGGTGGCCCTGTTCGCGGGCGCGCTGCGGTTCAACGACCTCGGCTCGCCGAACGCGGTCATGTTCGACGAGACCTACTACGCCAAGGACGCCTACGCGCTCTGGCACGGCGGCTACGAGATCAGCTGGCCGGAGACGTCCAACGAGCAGATCATGGCGGGCGAACCGGTCCCGTACCGGCCGAACCCGTCGTACGTGGTGCATCCCCCGGTCGGCAAGTGGATCATCGGCGCCGGCATCCAGGTGTTCGGCATGAACCCCTTCGGCTGGCGGTTCGCGGTGGCCCTGCTCGGCACCCTGTCGGTGCTGATGGTGGCCCGGATCGCCCGCCGGCTGTTCCGCTCCACCCTGCTGGGCTGCGTGGCCGGCGTGCTGCTCTCCGTGGACGGCCTGCACTTCGTGATGAGCCGCTCGGCGCTGCTGGACCTCGTGGTGATGTTCTGGATCCTCGCCGCGTTCGGCTTCCTGCTGCTGGACCGCGACCGCACCAGGGCCCTGATCGCCGCCCGGCTCGCGGCGCACGGCGACGGCGGTCCGGACGCGGCCCTCGCCCGCCGGCTCAACCTCGGCTGGCGCCCGTACCGGATCGCGGCCGGCGTCTGCGTCGGCCTGACCTGCGCGACCAAGTGGAGCGGCCTGTACGTGGCGGCCGCCTTCGGTCTGCTGACGGTGCTGTGGGACGTCGGCTCGCGCCGGCTGGCCGGGGCCGAGCGCCCCTACCTGTGGACGCTGGTCCGGGACGCGGTGCCCGCCTTCGTCTCGGTCGTGGCCGTCTCGGCGGTCGTCTACATCACCTCCTGGTGGGGCTGGTTCGCCAGCAGCACCACGCCGAACCAGGGCGGCTACGGCCGTGACTGGGCGGTCGGCCGGACCACCGACTTCCCGTGGATCCCCGAGGGCCTGCGGGCGCTCTGGCACTACCACTCGACGGTCTACGACTTCCACACCCACCTGAGCGACCCGCACACCTACCAGTCGAACCCGTGGAGCTGGCTGGTGCTGGGCCGGCCGGTCTCGTTCTTCTACGAGTCCCCGAAGCAGGGGACGGCAGGCTGCACGGTGAACGAGTGCGCCCGCGAGGTGCTGGGCATCGGCACCCCGCTGCTCTGGTGGGCCGGTGTGATCGCCCTGGTCTACTGCCTGTGGCGGTGGGCCGTCCGGCGCGACTGGCGGGCCGGCGCGGTGCTCTGCGGCCTGGCCGCCGGCTACCTCCCGTGGTTCGCCTACCAGCAGCGGACGATCTTCCTCTTCTACGCGGTCTGCTTCGTGCCGTTCCTGGTGCTCGCGGTGACCATGCTGGTCGGCGCGCTGATCGGGCCCGCCACGGCGTCCCGGGACCGCCGGATCATCGGCGGGGCGGCGGCCGGCCTGGTCGTCCTGCTGATCATGTGGAACTTTCTCTTCTTCCACCCCCTGTATACGGGAGAGACGATTCCGATGGTCGACTGGCGCAAGCGGATGTGGTTCAACACCTGGATCTGACGAACCGGGACGACGGGAGCACGGAGGGTACCGGAGCGGTGCGCGACACGTACCAGATCCGTCACAAGACCCCGTCCTTTCGTCGGCGCACGGAGTCCGGCTGCCTAGGCTGGACTCCGAACGCGCATCCGGCCACCTCCGGCTGCGGCCCGACCGCCTGATCCCTGGGGGCACAACACCATGCGCAGTGGCGCGAAGACCGGCATCATCACCGGCGTGGCCGTCGCCATGCTCGCGGCGGGCGGCTACGGGGCCTACAGCCTCGTCGGCGGCTCGGACGGCGGGGACGCCCCGGCCGCCAAGAAGCAGCGCACGGTGGTCGCCGAGCCTCCGACCGCCGAGCAGGCCGCGGCGGGTGCCAAGGACTTCCTGGAGGCGTGGGCGGCCGGTGACCTCGCCAAGGCCGCCTCGCTGACCGACGACCCGGCGGCCGCGACCACCGCGCTGACCGCGTTCCGGGACCAGGTGAAGCCGAGCGCGCTCACGCTGTCCCCGGCCGGCCCGGCGACCCCGGCGGCCTTCGCCTCGGCGACCGGCACCCCGGCCCCCGCCGCCAAGACCCCGGGCGCGACCGCCGCGGCCACCCCCGGTGCCCCGACGGGCGGGCCCACCGACTCCCCGTCGGGCGGCGCGGGCGCCGGCCCGACCGGGACGCTGATGGGCTTCAAGGCCCGCGCCGAGTTCGAGGGCACCAACCGGGTCTGGGACTACAACGGCTTCCTGGGCGTCGTGAAGATGAGCGACAACACCCCGGCCGTGCACTGGGCCCCGTCGGTGATCCACCCCCACCTGGCCCCGGGCGAGACGATCGGCGTCCAGCCGCTGCCGCCGCTGGCGGGCAACGTGGTGGACCGCAACAACAAGGCGCTGAACAGCCCCTCGATCACCCCGCTGGTCCCCACCCTGCAGGCCAAGGTCGCCAAGCTGCTCGCCGAGCAGAACAAGGACCAGAACGACAACGGCACCGGCGTGGTGATCACCAACGCGGCCGACCAGAACAGCGCTCCCGACCGGTTGTTCACCATCGTCGACCCCAAGCCGCCGAAGCCGTTCAAGCTGACCATCGACGCCAACCTGCAGACCGCCGCCGAGAAGGCGATGACCGACCTGGGCGGCAAGAAGGGCTCGATCGTCGCGATCGAGCCGAGCACCGGCCAGGTGCTCGCCTTCGCCAACGCTCCGGTCACCGGCCTGAACCGGGCCTTCCAGGGGCAGCTCGCCCCCGGGTCCACGCTGAAGATCCTCACCTCCACCGCCCTGCTGGAGGCCGGGATCAACCCGGACACCCCGGTGCCCTGCCCGGTGCTGAGCAGCAACCCGAAGAAGATCCCGAACTCGTTCCCCGACCCGTTCCCGAACAACACCCTGCAGCAGGACTTCATGCAGTCCTGCAACACCGCCTTCATCGACCAGGGCCTGACCAGCCTCAAGCCGGGCGCGCTGACCACCACCGCCAAGGACGTGTACGGCATCGGCCTGAACTGGCAGACCGGTCTGCCCAGCTTCGACGCCGTGGTGCCCGACGCCGGCACCAACAAGGACGAGCAGGCCATGCAGTCGATCGGCCAGGGCAAGGTCCAGATGAACCCGCTGGCCATCGCCTCGATCACGGCCACCGTGCAGAGCGGCTCCTTCAAGCAGCCCGTCCTGGTCGCCGAGCTGCCGCAGCAGAAGGCCCCCCGCGACATGAGCGCCGACGTCGCCGGCAAGCTGCGCCAGATGATGGCGGCCACCGCCACCGGCGGCACGGCCAAGGACGTGATGGCCGGGATCTCCGACAACGCGGGCGCCAAGACCGGCTCCGCCGAGGCGACCGGCATCGCCACCACCAACAGCTGGTTCACCGCCTACCGGGGCAACCTCGCGATCGCCGCCGAGGTCGAGGGCGGCGGCCACGGCGTGGACGCCGCCGGTCCCGCCGTCGCCGCGATCATCAAGGCCGCCGGCAACCGCTGACGCCCGACCGGACCCGCCCTACCGCGTCGTCGGCAGGGCGGGTTCGGCCTTGCTGAGCAGACAGGCCGACGGGACGGGCGGCCGGGCGCTCCACCGCCGGGCCGCCAGCCGCGGCCAGATCACCAGCACGGCGGGCAGCGCCAGGTAGCCGAACCGCCCGGCCGGCGCCAGCATGAACGCGATCGCCAGCCCGCCGGCCAGCAGGTCGGCGGCGGCGATCGCGGAGACCGGCGGCCGGGCCAGCAGCCAGACCGTCACCCCGAGGCCGCCGACGGTCAGCAGCACCAGCGACGCGGTGTGCCCGGTGGGCCCGAACCCGGCCAGCACCTTGCCCGGCAGCGGGCTGCCGGCCGGCGTCTGGATCGCGGTCAGCCCCAGCGGGAAGCGCACCACCTGCTCGCGCAGTTCCTCGGCCCGCGCCAGGGCGTACGGCACCACGACGGCGGACGCCGCCCCCAGCGCGGTCAGCCCGGCCCGGGCCGCGGGCCGGCGCCCGTAGAGCCGCCAGAGCAGCAGGACGGCCACCGGCAGCGCCGGCCAGACCGTCCACTTCAGTGTCCCGGCCAGGGCCAGCACCAGGCCGGCGGCTATCGTCCGGTCCCGTTCGGCCAGCGCCATGGCCAGGCAGCAGAGCCCGATCAGCGGCAGGTCCACCCCGCCGCCGACCAGGGCCAGCGCGACCAGCGGCGAGGCGGTGAGCACGGCCAGCGGCAGCAGCGGCGCGCGGTCCCGGGTGGGCCGCAGCAGCCGCCAGCTCACCAGCAGGCAGACGACGAACGCCGCCGCGAACCAGATCCGGGCGTCCCCGGCCAGCCGGACGAACGCGTTGCCGTCGCCGAGCAGCGCGTGGGGCACCCCGAACAGCGACATCGCCGGCAGGTACGGGTTGAAGTCGGTGACCGTCTCCGGGTGCGGCAGATAGGGGCTGCCGGTGGTGAAGAGCAGGCGCGCGGAGCGCTCGACCACCATCACCTCGGACTGGTGGCGGCCCTGCAGCACGAGGACCACCAGCGGCACCAGGACGGCGCCCAGCAGCCCGGCCGCGGCCCCGGCGCGGGCGGCGGCCCGGCGCGGCAGGACGAGGCAGAGCAGTCCGGCGAGCAGGTAGGCGGGGGCGGCCAGGGTGCCCCAGAGCCGCTGGTTGGGCAGGTCGGAGACCAGCGGGAAGCCGGCCGCCCAGCCGGCCGCGACCAGACAGCCGAGGAACTGGAGGCCGCGGTGGCCGGCGAGACCGGCCGGATCGGGCCGGCCGGGCGGGGGCGGCGGTCCGCTCCCGCCGCGCTGGCGGGGGAACGGCCGGCGGACCGGGCCGCCGCGCGGCCTGCGGCGGCCGGGCGACGGAACGGCCGGAGGGACGACGGGGGGAACGGCCGGCGAAGGCGGTCCCGGGGTCTCGCTCCGGCCGGTGAAGCGGCCGCGCGGGCGGGAGAAGCCGGGCGTGCGGGTGCTCACCATGGTGGAAGGTTATGGCCGGGGGTGGTGCCCTGTCGCCATGTCGGCGGCGGGAGTGTCCGCCGTACCGGACACCGCTCGCGGCACCTCACCGGAGACCGGTGCGCCGCCCGCTCCGGGGGCCCCGGCGGATCCGCCGGCGCCGGACACGGACGGGACCGCCGGGGAGCGGAAGCCCCCGGACGGCCCCGGCCGTGACGCGGCACCCGCTCAGCCGGCCCCGGTCCCGGAACCGGCCCGCGCCCCCTCGCCGGACTCCAGCCTGGAGTGCCTGATGCTGTAGCCGAAGTACACGACCACCGCGACGACCAGGGCGATCGCTCCCGCCCGGAAGGTGTCCGCGTGCAGGCCGGTGATCAGGTAGACGCAGAACCCGACGCTGATCAGCGGGACCACGGGGTAGCCCGGCACCTTGAAGCCGCGCGGCAGGTCGGGCTGGGTGCGGCGCAGCACGATCACACCGATCGCCACCACCGAGAAGGCGATCAGGGTGCCCAGGCTCGTGATGTCGGCCAGCACGTGGAGCGGGACGAACGCGGCCAGCGCGCCCACCCCGAGGCCGACCACGACGGTGTTCCAGACCGGGGTGCCGGTGCGCGGCGAGAGCTCCGCGAAGCGCCCGGGCAGCATGCCGTCGCGGCCCATGGAGTACAGGATGCGGGTCTGGCCGTAGATGACCACCAGGGTGATCGAGAAGATCGAGACGATCGCGCCGACCGCGAAGAGCACGGCCGGCCAGCTCTGGCCGGTGATGTCCTGGAGGATCTGGGCGAGGCCGGCCTCCTGGCCGTCGAACTTCTCCCAGGGCTGGGCGCCGATGCCCGCGAGGGCCACCAGGATGTAGAGCACGGTGACCACGACCAGCGAGATGATGATCGCCATCGGCAGGGTGCGCCGGGGGTTCCTGACCTCCTCGCCGGCGGTGGACACCGCGTCCAGGCCGATGAAGGAGAAGAAGATGCTGGAGGCGGCGACCTGGACGCCGCCGATGCCCAGCGGCATGAACGGGGTCAGGTTGCCGGAGTGGAAGCCGGTCAGCGCGACACCGATGAAGAGCAGCAGGATGAGGATCTTGACGGCCACCATCGCCGCGTTCACCTTGACCGACTCGCTGACGCCGCGGATCAGCAGGAAGCAGACCATGGCGACCAGCAGCAGCGCCGGCAGGTTGAACCAGTGCCCCTCGCCGGGAGCGCCCGAGAGCGCCTCGGGGATCTCGAAGCCGAAGGCCAGGTCGAAGAACTTGTTGAGGTACTCCGCCCAGCTGACCGCGATCGCGGAGGCCGAGACCCCGTACTCCATGAGCAGGCAGATGCCGACGGCGAAGGCGACGCCCTCGCCGAGGGTGGCGTACGCGTACGAGTAGGAGGACCCGGAGACCGGGATGGCGGAGGCCATCTCCGCGTAGCACAGCGCGGTGAGGCCGGCGGTGACCGCCGCGATCACGAAGGACAGGATGACGGCCGGGCCGGCCGAGGGCACCGCGCTGTTGAGCACGAAGAAGATGCCGGTGCCGATGGTGGCGCCGATGCCGATCGCGGAGAGCTGCCAGAGCCCGATCGAGCGGCGCAGGTGGATGCCGGAGCGTCCGCCCTCCTCGGGCGCACCGGCGGGAAGGCTGTCGCGGCCCTCGCTCTCGGCGATCAGGGTGGAGACGGGCTTGCGCCGGGCGAGGCGCGTGCCGAGCGTGTTGCTGGCCAAGACGAGGGTCCTTCTAGGCGGGGGAGGGTGTCCTAGGTGCCGGTCGCTCGACGCGCCGGGGGGGTGTCATCGGGGACCAACCGAACAAAGATGGGACAGTACCCCGCGAAAGCACCAGTGTCGCAAACGAACAGTCCCGTCGCGCGCATTGTACGAACCGTAGAAATCTCCGCCGCGAACCGGACACTTCGTGGACGGTGGACCCTTCGCCCGCCCGGCAGGGCGACAGGCAGGCGGGGCCGGCGGGGTCCCGCCCGGACGGCGCCGCCCGCCCGGCGCGCCCCGGGCCGCCCGGGTCCGCGGACCTCCCGCCGCACGACCCCGCGCACCCCGGCGCACCGCCGCCCCGATCCCCCACCGGCGCCCGTGAGTTCGCGCCGGAGCCGGTCCGTCCGCGCACAGCCGCACGTTGGCCACGGCGAACTGATGATCCCTAGGATCGGGCCGTGAATACCGGACGACGACCGAAAACCAGGCTCGGCGGCCTGCTGGCCGCCCTGGCGATAGCGGGCGGGGCGCTGCTCAGCGGCCTGCCCGCCCACGCCGACGAACCATCAGCGGGCGCCGCGGGCAGGGAGGCCCCCCGGGTCGACCTCGTCCTGGACGTCAGCGGCTCCATGCGCGAGGCCGACATCCAGGGCAAGACCCGCATCGCGGTGGCCCAGCAGTCCCTGAACGACGTCATCGACGCCCTGCCGGCGGAGACCGAGTTCGGCATCCGCACGCTGGGCGCCAACTACCCGGGCAACGACAAGGCCCAGGGCTGCCAGGACACCAAACAGCTCTTCCCGGTGGGGAAGACCAACAAGACCGAGGCCAAGACCGCCGTCGCCACCCTGCGGCCGACCGGCTTCACCCCGATCGGCCTGGCCCTGCGCGGCGCCGCCCAGGACCTCGGCAAGGGCGAGACCACCCGCCGGGTGGTGCTGATCACCGACGGCGAGGACACCTGCACCCCGCCCGACCCGTGCGACGTCGCCCGCGAGCTCGCCTCCCAGGGCATCCACCTGGTGGTCGACACCCTCGGCCTGGCGCACGACGACAAGACCCGCCAACAGCTGCAGTGCATCGCCAACGCCACCGGCGGCAGCTACACCGACGTGCGCACCCAGGAGCAGCTCACCGAGAAGGTGAAGCAGCTGGTCGACCGCTCCAACGACACCTACGCGGTCGCCCCGGTGAAGACCGCGGGCGGCGACACCTGCGCGTCCGCGCCGGTCCTCACCCCCGGCGTCTACAGCGACCGCGAGAAGTTCTCCGAGCACCGCGTCTACCGCGTCCCGGTCAAGGCCGGCCAGGAGCTGCGCGCCTCGGTCAGCGTCGCGCTGGACCGCGCGGTGGCCCGTGACTACGGCGTCCTGCTGCAGGCCACCAGCGCCACCGGCCAGGAGCTGGTGCGCGGCACCGACGCCGGCAGCGGCCGCACCGACGTGATCTCCACCGGTCTGCGCTGGTCGCCCGACGACTCCGAGGGGTACGCCACCGCCACCGCCACCGCCTCGGCCTCGCCGAGCGGCAAGCCGGAGACCACCGTCTGCCTGGTGGTCTCCAACTCGCTGGCCCCGCAGGCCGGCGTCGCCGCCGACCCCGGTCTGCCCCTGGAGCTGACGGTCGACCTGACCGCCGCCTCCCCCGCCCCGGACGGCCCGGCGATGGGCCTGGGCCGCGGCTGGATCCTGCTGCTCGTGCTCACCCTGGCCGGCCTGCTGACCGGCCTGCTGTTCGGCTGGATCGCGCGCTGGCGGATCGCTGTCTGGCAGGAGAACTGACCATGCGTACGACCTTCCTCCGCACCGCCGTGGCCGCGCTGGCCCTGCTTCCGGCGCTCGCCCTCACGGCCCCCGCCGCCTCGGCGGCCTCGCCCTCGCCGGGCGCGAGCGGCACCCCGGCCCCGGCCAACAAGGCCGGCGCCTCCTTCCTGACCGCCGTCAACCTGGCCTCCGGGCAGGACGCTAACGTCGCCGTCTCCACCGGCGACTACCTGTACTGGGCGTTCGGCGCCGCCGAGGGCCAGACCGCCAAGGTGGACCTGACGGTCACCCTGGCCCCGTCGGCCGACCGGCACGGCCCGCAGACCTGGAGCGTCGAGCTCTTCGACGGGCTGCGCCGCCGCCAGTCCTGCACCGACGGCACCCAGAACGCGACCGCCGAGCAGGCCACCGGCTCGCTGACGCTCAGCTGCACCCTGCGCGAGGTCCGTTCCTGGGCCGAGCCGTGGTCCGGGGACCCGCTGCCGGGCACCTACTACGTCCGGCTCTCGGTGCCCTCCGCCGAGCAGCCCGACCTCGGTCTGGCCGCCTCGGTGAAGCTGCACGTGGCGGCCAGGGGCGACACCGACAACGCCCAGCCCGAGGGCGGCGAGCTGAAGGCCCCGCTGGTCCCGCCGGCCGGCGGCGGCGCCGCGACCGCCAAGGCCGCCGCGCCGGAGGAGCCCGAGGAGCACTGGTACACCGGCTGGTTCTCCGGCTGGAACGGCCGCTGGTTCTGGACCCTGGCCGGCGGCGTCCTGGCCGCCCTGGCGGGCGTCGCGGGGTACACCCTCACCCGCTACCCGCGCGGCCGCCGCCCGGCCCGCTACGGCTCCGTGCCGCCGCAGTCCGGCGCCCCGCAGCCGGGCCCGTACGCGGGCTCCGACCGCCCCTGACCCGTCCGGGGTGAGCGCCACGGCGGAGGGCGCGGGGACCTCCAGCCGTTCGGCCAGC